>JBCDJE010000820.1:0-2152 GCA_038748185.1 Bacteroidota bacterium | reverse complement strand
TTGCTTTAACATTAGGAGGGATTTTAGGAGGGATTGTTGCTTCCAAAAATGGTTTGAAATATTGGTTATGGTGGATGGTACTAGCTATTAATTTACCTAATATAGTATATATTTTTCTCGCCTATTTTCAGCCTGAATCTTTTTATGTAATTAGTGCTGGTGTTGCAATAGAGCAGTTTGGTTATGGTTTTGGGTTTACAGCCTATATGCTTTATATGATATATATGGCGGAAGGTCCTTACAAAACTGCCCATTTTGCCTTATGCACTGCTTTTATGGCATTAGGGATGATGCTTCCGGGTATGTTTAGCGGAATTTTACAAGAAGCCATTGGTTATCAGAAATTTTTCATTTGGGTAGTTATTTCAGCTATCCCCGGCTTTATAGCCGCCTATTTTATTCCACTTGATGCCTCATTTGGCAAGAAAACAGAGAAAAATTAATGGATAAAAAGTTTATTCCTCTTAAAGAAGCCGAAGATAAAAGACCTGATTTTCTATGTATGCCAGATATAACTTGGGCAAAGCAGACTTTGGCAAAATTAAGTTTAGAAGAAAAAATAGCTCAGCTGTTACATGTAGCTGCTTACTCAAACAGAGATGCACAACATCTAGAATCGTTGATGCAGTTAACAGAGGAAGAAAAAATAGGTGGTCTAATCTTCTTTCAAGGTGATCCTGAGAAACAGATTGAAATGACAAATGCTTTACAAAAGACAGCAGATGTACCATTAATGATTTCAATTGATGGAGAGTGGGGGTTAGCAATGCGTTTAAATAATACAATTGCCTTTCCCTACCAAATTGCTTTAGGAGCGATAGAAAGTTGTTACGATGATTTGATTTATGAAATGGGAAGAGAGATTGGTAAGCAATGTAAAAGCATGGGCATTCATGTAAATTTTGCTCCTACTATTGATATAAATAATAATCCTGCAAATCCGGTAATAGGATTTAGATCTTTTGGTGCATCTAAGGAATTAGTTTCCGCCAAGGCATATGCTTATATGCAAGGCATGCAAGATGAAGGGATTCTAGCATGTGGTAAACACTTCCCTGGTCATGGCGATACCGATAGTGATTCTCATTTTACGCTACCGGTAATAAACCACTCAAAAAAACATTTACAAGAAAATGAATTCTATCCTTTTAAGCAATTACAGCAAAAAGGAATCGCAGCGATGATGGTGGCACATTTAGAAGTTCCTGCATTAGAGCCCCAAAAAGGCCTGCCTTCCACACTTTCTCACCAAATTATAACAAAGCAGCTTAAACAAAATATAGGTTTTGAGGGACTAGTATTTACAGATGCGCTTGATATGAAAGGCATTGCAGCTAAATTTAATCCCGGTGAAATAGAAGCGAAAGCCTTTGAAGCAGGCAATGATATATTACTTTTTACTGTTGATGTTAAAAAAGCCAAAACAAATATTTTACAAGGTATAGAAAATGGGAGTATCGCTGAGACTGAAATAGAAAAGAGGTGTTTAAAACTACTATTAGCAAAGCAATGGGCAGGTCTTGATCATTTTAAAACCTTAAAGAGAGATACGATTGATAATACATTACAAAATAAGGACGCATTAGTCTTGAATCAAACACTTGCTAATAAGGCTATTACGATGTATAGTAATACTTCTATGAAGTTGCCCCTAGCAAAGGACACTGATTTGTCAGTCTTGAGTATAAGTGGTGATCCTGATGCAGAGATAAAACTTGTCAAGGCCTTTAGTCCTGAACTCTTTCATCATTTTAAGGGCAAAAAAATAATTAATGATACAACAGAATATACGGGTTTTCAAAAGCTATTAGTAACCGAATACGGAGGAAAGCAGTTGCGTTTACATCATCGGAGCAGCCCAAATGATTTGCAATCTGTTATTCGTGAAATGCAGCAAGCGAATACAAAAATAATAGCATTACATTTAACAGGAATGAAGACGAGTTCAGGTTTTGGTATCACTTCGCAGATAAGAGCAATCGTAAATTATTTTGCAGACGATATAAAAAGTTGCTTTGTGGTTTTTGGAAATGTATACAGCTTAAATGAATTACCAGTGCTAAAAAAAGCACCTAATGTAATTATTTGTTATCAGGACAATATTGAAATGCAAAAAGCTGCTGTCAATTTATTTGCTGGTACTATTAAGGTT
>JBCDJE010000819.1:0-2155 GCA_038748185.1 Bacteroidota bacterium | reverse complement strand
CCAAAAACTTAATCTTCGATTTTCGAATTCTTTCCAGTATTGCCTAATTTTATTTGGGTCTCCGAACTTTAAGAAGTTAAGGATTTTTCTTATTTCAGGATGAAATGGTATAGCCTTACCGAAGTATCTTAATGATGTCTGTTGATCTAAAATTTTTATAGCATTTGTCTCATTAGGCGTACTTGTTGATTTAGTATTACAATTGTCTAACATCCATAGCACAATAGTCGCAAACACGAAACCTAAGCCTCGATAGCCTGTGGGTCGTTCGAGGATGCCGAAATTTGCTGCTCCACCTTTCATTACCACTCCGCTATCTGTCAAGATACCTTTATTATTTCTGTGTAAGTTAATTGGTTGGGCCATATTGAGTAGGACGCCTCCTTGCAGCATCTCTTCAGTTATATGGTAAAACATTGGTATAGTATGCGAAAAAGGAGCGCAGTTAACAATAATATCTGCCTCTATTATTGCGTTACAACTAAATATAAATTGCTTATCACTTGGATTGAAAATATGGAGGCCAGGGAACCGGCTTCGTACTAGAGTTAAGGCCTCTTGGCTCGGATCAATCACTGTAATATTATTTTCTTGCAATGGTAAATAATATATACAGGGAGTTCCAACTACACCTGCGCCACCTATAAATACCATTTTTAACTTCCTTAAAGACATAGAAACTAATCCCAGTAAATATCGTATATTTATATTATTTCCCATATTTTTAGCCTTGCTGATCTGATTAATCATGCTCACGATAGTGTTATCTAATTCTTGGAGACATTGTTTTAATTGTACAAGATCATCCTTGGAATTATCTGAGGTACGCTGATTCATTGTTTCCTTTAAATACTCAGGCAGTGTATTCAATAATCTTGATCCGATTGGTGGTGCGAGCTTAGCTAAAGTCTTGCCAGTGTAGCCGAACAAAGCAGAATCTTTGGTAATTTTAATATTTTCTTTAATTTTATTTGCAAATAATTTTCTTTTTCGATTTCGTCGCGAAAATTCAAGTTGACTAATTGGGAAGTAAGTAGCGTATGCTTTGGCCAAAGCAGCCTTTAGATTGTTGTTATTTTTTTCATATGATTGGATTAATGTATTGGTAATGTTTGTTAGAAACTCAGAGTGTTCAGTACGGATACTTTCATTAAAACTATCGATGCAATTATCACAGAGTTTTTTTAATATTTCGGCTGTTTTGATTGTATGTGAATTGTCTTCAATATTCGTCAGAAACTCAATCACTATAAATTTTCTTTCCATTATGGTGCTATCCTCTCTGTCATCCTTATTTTTCGGCGTTGAGTCTTCTAGCATGCCAGCTAATTCATTGCCAAGAGCTTGCATTAAAGTGTCAATTGATGAGAATTCATCACCCAGAACGCTCTGTTGTTTTTTCTCTACGGTTTGAATTAGCTCATGAAGATAAAAATCTATAATTTTTAAAATCATGATATTCATCACTCGGTAAAAAGATACCCCAGTTCCGGTGAAGCATTCCATACTTTTTGCGGTTTTACTAAGACCCATGGAATTTACTTTGTGCAGAGTATTTTGCAAAAGCCAATCATAAATACCAGGTTTTGCAGGTGGCGTTAAGTCATAGATCTGTATAGGTTTAGTTGTTTTTCGTAGGTAAAATGGGGGTTTATAATAGACAGTGCCACCACCACATTCAAAAACACCATCTATATCTACAGGTGGTAAGAATTCAGCTAATTTTTGTGCTGGGATATATATTATAAAATCTGAGTATTCTTCAGCTAATTTTAGTACTAATGCCAAGCTTTTTGCATCGATTGTTAACCCAAGTTCATCCTCTGTAGTCACTGTAAGAAAAACACGTGCTCCTAGTCGGAGCAAGACATATATCACTGCTAAAGTAGCTGGATCTAGGTGCCAATTTAATACAAAAGTTTTTCCTTTAAGTGCATCAAAGTGTTCTTCGATCAAAGAGAAAAGGTAGGGCATTTCATTGGAAATAACTGTTTCAGCAAGGTTATTAATTCCTATAAGTAATTTTTCACAAAGCGCATTTCGTTGCTCATCAAGAGGCATATATAACTCCTAATTGCAGTAAGATTTTTTTAATAAAAAGTGTGTTTTAAAAAATCGCACAATAAAAATTAGAATTATTAAAAAAATTATTCAT
>JBCDJE010000818.1:0-2166 GCA_038748185.1 Bacteroidota bacterium | reverse complement strand
TAAAAATATACTTCAATATTGAAATTCTGAAGAAGCTTACAAAATGCTTTTGTAAGAATGGGAATATTCTTTATATAAATGGAAAAAAAGATTATAGAAATCGTAACGGTTTAAGAAAAATTCACCAATGCCACCCAGTCTCCTTTCTCTGGGCAGCTTAACTTGAGCTTTCCACCTTTAACTACTTCATTTACCTGTTTCTGTTTCACACTTTTAAGCACTTCAATCCATTGTATTTTCACATTATCAATTTTTGAGATTGATAGTGCTACCTCTCCACCATTGGTAAAATAAACTATGAAACTATTGCTACCTACTCTTCTGCAATATGCTTCATTTTCTTCTCTATCAAGCAGCAATTCATTGTCAGCAAGTCCTTCAAAGAAAGCAGGCATTTCAGTAACCATACGCATACTTTTAATCACAGAACTAGCAACTTGATTAAGTCCTTGTCCTGAGGTAGGCCTGTGAAAACGAGCACTGGCACAACCTATCAACACATTCCTGCAAAAAGACTCAATGGCATTCTTAGTGGTTTGGTGTCTCCCTCCATCGTTTCCATAAATTTTCACATTATTAGCGGGTCGTATTATTCCTGATGCCTCAATTCTCTGTAACTGCTTTAGCCCGTTTATCCAATGTACATCCCCTGCATTGTGGTTATTCTGCGATATATCTGCAAAATCATAGACTTCCGGATGATCTATCGTCTCGCGATGGGCGACATGTGCAAGATCATGAGGATCCCACATTTCAGTAGTAAATATTACTTTTCCTTGTTCTTTTGCTACCTTCTTAATGTAGAGCGACCAAAACTTCCCCCAATCAGCAGTTACTGAGGTTTCATTATCCATACAATACAAAATATTATCGTATTGAAGGGAATAACTCAATAATTTATCTACAAATTTCTGTTGATAGCCCAATACAACCAAGTTGCTTTCTTGTTGTGGAACTGTTCTAAAAAAATTATTTTCAGTCCATGTAGGGTGACTAACAACGGTTTCTGGAAGTTTAGAGCGTGCCACACTGTATGTGATGTTATTTTTAGGATTAAAAGGATTGACATTCCAGTAATCCCGGTAAAAATCAAATGTAGCCCAAATCTCAATTTGTACAATTATTTCTCTGTCATGGCAAGCTTTCAAAAAGCGATCAAACCTTAACCAGTATTCATCATTCCACTTTTTCAAATCATACAAACCTTCCTCGTTTTTGTAAAAAGGCCAAACATTACCGCTGTCTCTACTCGACATTGTACATCTGATATAGTTCCCACCAGTTGCTTTCAATTCATCGAGATGAGTAATAATACCAGGCATTTGGAAAGCATTATCTTCATTTGAGCCACCTAACAACATAACATTTTTTCCCTTATAAGCCCAATAATTTGGGGTTTCTATACTTACTGAGATTGCGGAATTTATTCTGTCGAGAGTGGCTTCATTAGCTTTTTTTTGAGTAGCACCACAAGCGGAAAGAAAAAATAGACCAGTGAAATAAATAAATAAAAGTTTCAGCATAATTAGCGGTTTTCTTTGTCATCTCTTAGAAAAGTAAATTTACCTGTTCTTTATGAAATTACCTCAAAGTGAATATGTTAAGTGAATCAATTATATACCTGAATTCAATTTTTTACAGACAAAAATATGGTAATATTTAAAGCTTAATTTCATTAACATGCGTATAAACGTTTGAGAATAATTATCTGTCCGTTTTATGTCTTATGTTCTTCTGAAAGTTTTTATTAGCTACTTTAAACAGAGATAAAAAAAGAGTATACTATTACTTACTCTTTTGATTACCTAATCATATAATGATGAGCAACCAAGTCAAAAGCTTTTAGCTGTAATTAACAGTACATCAGTTGCTTTTACAATTAATACCCTTATACATAATTTCTTTCTTCTAACAACCTAATGAAGCTTATATAAGTGGATATTGCTATTTTGAATCTGGTTTATCTGAAGACATCATCTTTAGAATAGGCTTTGAATGATTCGAAGGAGGTAAACAATCCGGTAAATTTTGAAGGAGCAGATTGGATAAGTCTAGCAGGTTGTTCAAGAAATGGAATTCGCTGGGTTTTCCTTAGTATCTCTATAAAACTTAAAAGGTACACCTATCAATACAAAAAATGGGAAACACAAAATATAGGAGCTATAC
>JBCDJE010000817.1:0-2168 GCA_038748185.1 Bacteroidota bacterium | reverse complement strand
GTAAAATCGTTTAGCATGTATAAAATATTTTGTGCTTAAACATATAAATAAATGCTATCCCATTTTAAGATGAATACCTTTGACAAGATGAATACAATTCTACGAAAGTATTAAAATGAACTTGAAACGGCAGTATTTTCAGAAAATAGCAGTCTTCCTGGCCGGTATCAGTTGGATATTTCTCTTAGGAATATCTATGATTGAACAGTATCGTTTTTCTCGCCTAAACCTTTCTGAGGAATATATACCTATTGTAGTTGAAGGAGCTTTATTAAATGGCTTTATTGTTTTTACCTACATTTACCTTTCCTTCCGGTCTAGGGAAGAAGAAACACAACCTTTTCATAATCTTATTTGGCAGGTATTCCTAACAGGAATGGTGTGCACACTTTTTTCAGGAGTACTATCTCTAGGAGCATCTTTGCTTGAAGTAAGTAATGAGGTGAGAAAATTAGTAAATATTTTCACCTTTAAGGTTGATTTTGGCTTATTAACTATCTTTTTACTTACGGCATTTCATACTTGGAAAAGGATGATTTTATATGAGAAAACCCGCTTTGCAGTAATAGGTTGGTTTCTCTTTGAAATAGCACTTTTTTCTACACTATTATCGCATTTCTTTCATTTAACAGAATCAGAAATAATCGTCAATACTACAAGGGCTGTCTTTTTTATATGGATCATGGTATTGAGTGTTAATTTGAAGTGGGTACCACACTTGGTTTTTAATCAGAAGATTACAAGTGTATTTCAATTATTAGTTTCTCTTTTTTGTTTGGCTTACTTTTTTGCCAATATTATTTCTTACTACGATGATACCGCATTGCAAATCGAAGATTACTCTAAGAATATTTTTTATTCTGTACTGTCTATTTTTATAATCATATATGGCATTAGTTCTTTGCTGGTGATTCTTTTTAACTTACCTACCTCATCTGTTTTTGAGAAGAAACTTAAAGAACTCTCTATTTTTCAGGAACTTAGTAGTGAAATAACTGAAGGCAAAAACGATAATCAAATATATAATATGTTGCTTGAGAGTGCCAGCTCTTCTGTATCAGCCGATGCAAGCTGGTTAGAAGTTGAATCTCAAGGTATTTATATGTATAGAGATATTGATGAGCAAGAAGCAAAAAACATTAAAGAAGAAATTTATCATGCAGGTTATAACAAACAAAAATTCAAAATAATAACTAAAAGAAGGTTACTGCCTTTCCAAACAAAATCTCTTTATAATTCTATACTTGCTGTGCCTATTATCTCTGGAGAGCATTATATAGGTAGTCTTATTTTATTAAAAAAGCTTACCAATGCTTTTGATAATACAATGATTTCAATGGTAAATACTTTTTCTGCACAGGTGGGAATTGCACTGCAAAATTTCACACTCATCTCGCAGGTCGTTGAAAGTGAACGATATAAAAGCGAATTAGAAATTGCCAAATCTGTACAAGAAAGGCTGTTACCAGAAAAGTTACAAGTTAATGGGAGTTTTGAGTTTTTTGCTAAATCTAAGCCAGCAACAGAAGTAGGAGGGGATTACTACGATATCCATCAATTAAATGAGCATGAATACATTGTAATAATTGCTGATGTGGCGGGAAAAGGTATTTCGGCAGCTTTTAACATGGCTCAAATGAAGGGTATTTTCCAAGGATTAGTAAGGTTAAACCTCGGTCCAGATGAATTTTTAATAAAAGCCAATGCTGCATTGAGCAGTTGTTTAGAAAAATCGGCTTTTATTACAGCCAGCTATTTTAGTATTAATACATTAAATAAAACAATAAGATATGCTCGTGCTGGTCACTGCCCAACACTCTTTTTTAGAAATTCCTCACAAAAGGTAGACTATTTAGAGACTGATGGTTTAGGCTTAGGTATTATTCGTAACGAAACGTATAAGAAATACGTGAGTATAAATGAGCTAACTTACCAAAAAGACGATATAATGATGCTTTATACAGATGGAATAGTTGAAGCACAAAATGCCGTTACTAAGGAAATCTACGGGTTTGAACGTTTGCATCAATATCTTGTAAAAAATCATCATAACTCTCTTAAGAATATTGGCAATTCACTTATCGAAAAACTCATCAATTTTACAACTACCGGTAACATTAATGATGATTTTACTATTTTACTGATAAAATTCTGATATTTAATTAATT
>JBCDJE010000816.1:0-2169 GCA_038748185.1 Bacteroidota bacterium | reverse complement strand
CATTAAAAATTCCTGTCTCCCTGCTACTGAATAATATCTTGCTTTCATCATGAGAAAAGGAACTACCAGTAATATCAATAATATCCATGAATTGCTCTATGGTATATTTTGCTGGGACTTTTTCAGCTTCATTTATTTCCTGTCTTTGGGAACAAGCTATGCAAGTGCACATAGTGATAAGAAAAAAAATATGCTTCATAATGTTATGATAAAGATTAGAAATAAGTACTTGTTTGGTACTTTGTGTAGTTTAAAGCAGATTAGAATCGAGCTTACTTAGGTGGTAAATATAAAGCCAATCCTGCTTACCAATCTATATATAAGCAAATCTGTTGGGCGAAAGAATTTTATTTGGCTCAATAAAGATACACTTTATTTCCTATCTCTGTTATTAATTACATCAGCGGTAATTTTTGCCGAAAGCAAACATAATGGAATGCCGCCACCGGGATGTACACTTCCACCGCAAAAATATAAATCTGCGTACTTACGAGAAAAATTAGGATGCCTGAAAAAAGCGGCTAACGGTGTATTACTGCTATTCCCATACAGTGCTCCTTGTGCCGAAGATGTTTTCTTTTCTATTAATCTGGGGTCAAGAATGGCTTCGGTTTCTAAATAGTCTGCTACATTGGTCTGTAGTGTTTTTGATACTTTTTTTAAAATAGACTGTCTAGATGTATCAATTAGTTTTTCCCAGTCTTGCCCTTTATTATTGGGTACATTAATCATCGTAAACCAGTTTTCGCTACCCTTGGGTGCGTCTTCGGGTTGGTATTTAGAACTGATATTTACATAAACCGTGGGGTCTTCAAAAATTTCTTCTCCTTTGGCAATGTAATCGAATTCTTTTTCATAATTATTACTAAAAAAGATATTATGTAAATCTAGGTTTGGAAATTCTTTTTTGATCCCCCAATAAAAGATAAGCGCTGAACTTGATTTTTCCTGTTTTAATAATTTTTCTGGTGCGGTATGTTTTTTCATAAGCCTACGATATGTGCTTACCATATCCATATTACTCACAACTAAATTAGCATCAATTTTTTCTCCGGCTACCTGTATGCCTTTTGTTTTCTTATTGGCAATTAAAATTTCTTCAACGGGAGCATTCATATAGAATTTAACACCAAGAGATTTTGCTAATTTGTATATACTTTGAGTAATGCTATGCATTCCACCTTTCGGGAAAAAAGCACCAATTTCATTTTCGAGGTATGAAATCACATTGAGCGTAGCGGGTGCTTTATAAGGGTTAGAGCCATTATAAGTAGCATATCGGTTAAAGAATTGAACAGTTTTTTCGGAATTAAAATAGTGGCGATTTGCCTGGTACATAGTTTGATTAATCTGAAGCTTGTACAGTTGTAGCATAGATTTTAATGTACCTGTATTGAGGTAAGTAGATAGCAAATGCAATGATTTTTGTAAAAAAACGTGCTCTGTAATATTGTAAATCTCTCTGCTCTTATTCAAGAACTTCTCAATGTTACGCTCAGGTTCATTTAATTTTTTGGCAAATTCTCCAACAAATGCTTTCCAATCTGAGTAGGCATTTAATTCCAAGCCGTCTTCATATAAGTACTTACAAACGAGGGACAATTTTTGGTACTCAAAAAAGGTGCTTGGGTCTTTTCCAACTAGTTCGAAAAGTTCTGTTACAAAATGAGGCATGGTAAATAGGGAAGGCCCTGCATCGAACCTATATCCATCTTGCACAATTTCTGAAAGTTTACCTCCGGGATAACTGTTAGCTTCATAAACACTCACCCGATAGCCCATCGCTGCAAGTCTTACAGAAACTGCTAAACCTGCAATGCCACTGCCAATAACTACTACTTTTTTTCCTTGTTGGAATCCCATTAATAATTATGCGTTATTTTAAATAATCAACCAAATATACTGGTGCTACGTTTATTTTGAAATGTACATCTTGAGTATGGAATATATTTTTGCTTATATTTATTCTTAAGCAATTCTTCTGAATAAGCCCCGTTTAAGCAAATAATTATCTACTTATCTAATATATTTTTCTGTATTCTTCTTCTAATAATACTCAGGTATTACTTTTTTGTTGGCGATTACATGGGTAATTAGTATTTTAGTGGGAGAATCGGAAATACACTCAGGGCTTTTTACTTCATATTTGTAGTATTTTTTTTAAATCTT
>JBCDJE010000815.1:0-2174 GCA_038748185.1 Bacteroidota bacterium | reverse complement strand
GTTTTTGTATTTATTTTTTCAATGAGTCAAAATTTTTTTATTCTGAAAATTTTGCAAAATATACCAATACTCAATTGTAAACCTGAATAGTAATCTATACTTTTTCATGTTAATGTTGTCTCTATGCAAAAAGAAAAACCAGTGCCCGAATTGGTAAAAGACGATCCTTGGTTAGCTCCGTATGTTGGAGATATAAATGATAGAATCGAGCTTTTTGATATATTAAAAAAAGAACTTGATAAGCATTATGGAAGTATTTTAAACTTTGCGAATGCGCATCATTACCTGGGCTTTAATTACGATAAAAAGCATAAAGGGTGGTTTTATCGGGAATGGGCACCTATGGCTTATTCACTTTATTTAATAGGAGATTTTAATGAGTGGAATCGAACCTCACATCCACTAAAAAAGATTGATAATGGTATTTGGGAAATATTTCTCGATGACGAGACTTACAGTAAAACTTTTGTACATGAAAGTTTAATAAAGGTATTAGTTGCTACAGAGAAAGGAGTGTTTGATAGAATTCCGGCTTACATGACCCGTGTAGTTCAGAATGAGCAAACACATGATTTTGCTGGGCAAATATGGCAACCAGAAAAGACATTTAGATGGAGCGATGAATCATTTCTCACAAGCTCAATAAGCGAACCCATTATTTATGAATCGCATGTGGGTATGGCACAGGAAAAAGAAGGCATGGGTACCTACAAGGAGTTTGCAGATAATATACTAGCAAGAGTGAAAAGCCTCGGTTATAATACTATTCAACTCATGGCGGTGCAGGAACATCCTTATTATGGCTCTTTTGGCTACCATGTTAGCAATTTTTTTGCTCCTTCTTCACGCTTCGGTACACCAGAAGATCTTAAATATCTTATTAATAAAGCCCATAAAGCTGGTATTGCTGTAATTATGGATATTGTCCATTCTCATGCAGTAAAGAATTTAAATGAAGGTTTAAATGAGTTTGATGGTACCGATTACCAATATTTTCATGCCGGTGATAAAGGTCATCACTCTGCTTGGGATTCAAAGCTCTTTAATTATGGTAAATGGGAAGTTTTACAATTCCTCTTGTCGAATATAAGGTATTGGTTAGAAGAGTTCCATTTCGATGGATTTAGATTCGATGGAGTAACATCCATGATGTACCATCACCATGGACATACAGCATTCGATCATTACGATAAGTATTTTAAAGGAGATGTTGACAAAGAAGCAGTTACATATTTGCAATTAGCGAATGCTGTAGCAAAAATCATTAAACCCGATGTAATTAACATTGCTGAAGATGTGAGTGGTATGCCAGGACTTTGTAGAAGTATAACTTCGGGTGGGATAGGTTTTGATTATCGTTTGGCGATGGGACTGCCTGACTACTGGATTAAACTTCTCAAACACGAGCAAGATGAAAACTGGAATATCCATGAAATGTACAGTACCATGACTAATAGGCGATATAAAGAGAAAGCAATTGCTTATGCAGAATCTCACGATCAGGCATTAGTGGGTGATAAAACATTGGCTTTCTGGCTTATGGATAAAGAAATGTATTGGCATATGCAAGTACATGATGAAAACCTGATAATTGATAGAGGCATTGCCTTACACAAAATGCTTAGGATATTTACATTGGCGTTAGGTGGAGAAGGATATCTCAATTTTATAGGCAATGAGTTTGGTCACCCTGAATGGGTTGATTTTCCAAGAGAAGGTAATGCTTGGAGTTATAAATACGCTAGAAGGCAATGGTCTTTGGTTGATAATGAAAAGTTGAAATATAAATTTCTGAATAACTTTGACGCAGAAATGCTGAAGACCATAAAAAAGTACCATATTTTGGCTGAACATCAAGTACAACAATTGAATATGGATGAACTCAATAAAACAATAGTTTTTGAAAAAGGGAAATTAATATTTGTCTTTAATTTTCATCCAACAAATGCCATTCCCGATTATAAATTTTGGGTTCCTGCTAAAGTGAAATATAAAATTATACTTAACTCCGATGATGAAAAATTTGGTGGACACAATCGGATAGACAACAGTACTGTATTTGCTACCGATAAAAATAGTATGATAAGTATCTATAATACTAATAGAACTGTGCAGGTATTAAGAAAGACAAAGTAAGGTTTATTTGGAGATATAACACTGATAATTCGTTGAAC
>JBCDJE010000814.1:0-2179 GCA_038748185.1 Bacteroidota bacterium | reverse complement strand
GTATTATTGCACTATACCGCTAGGTTATGTAAACATGTTAATCCTGAAAAAATATACCTCATACATATAGCTAAAGAAATAGATTTGCCTCATGAAATAGCCGATGCCTATCCCGATTTGATTCAGCCTCTTGATGATACTATAAAACACGAGATTCAAGATAATTTGAATAAGCATTTTGATACTGCGCAACAAGCAAAAAGTGAAATTATAGTAGTAGAGGGAAGTGTTGAAAAGCAGATTATCCATTTTGTAAAAGAAAAGGATATTGAATTGGTATTATTAGGTAGAAAAACAGGTTTAAGAGGTGAGGGAGTTAAGGCAAATAAATTAGCTAAAATTCTGCCTTGTACTTTAGCTTTTATACCGGAAGTCCTACCTTCAACTTTAAAAAAAATCTTAGTTCCTACCGATTTTTCTGAGAATGCCGTAATGGCTATCGAGTTTGCTTTCTTACTTGCAGTAATGGAGGAAGAGTCAGTAATTGAGGCTTTTCATGCTTATGAAGTACCTCACGGTTATTCCAGAACCGGAAAGTCTTATGAAGAATTCTCAGATATTATGAGAGATAATGCCAAGAAGAAATTTACAGTACATATAAAAACGTTACCTAAAGAGGCTGAGGGTATTGCTTGTAAATACGTCTTAAAAGAAGATGACAATGAGAGTGAATTGATGTACAATTATGCAGTTAAAGAAAAATTTGATGCAATTGTAATGGGTTCAAAAGGGAGAACGGGACCTGCATCATTGCTTCTTGGCAGTACATCAGAAAAACTACTTGAATATAATAGACAAATTCCCATATTTATAGTGAAAGATAAAAAGAAAAACATGGGCTTTATTGATGCATTACTTAACCTTTGAGAATCAACCTTACTGCTTGGTATGATTAACTACTGTTTTTCAAGCAATATAACAGTGCTATAAGGTGCAAGGGCATGTTCCTTTATTTGCTTTCCATGAGTAATAAAAAGATTTTGTCCGCGAAGTAGTTTATTAGGGATTTGTTTAGGTTTGCTTCCTAAATTGTGTATTACTAAAATTTTCTCTTCAGCAAGTAAACGGTAATAACCAAGTATTTTTTTTGATTTAAAGGGTAATAATTTAAGCTCACCAAGATGTAGTGCTTGGTATGTATTTCTCAGTTGTATAAGCCTTTTATAATGATGATACATAGATGCTTGATCTTCCTTTTGAAGATCTAATGAGTTGATTTTTTGTAATGTATTGTATTTTGGCTCAATCCAGTCAGTATTTCCTTCTTTGTCAATTGAAGACCACAAGAATGGCTCTCTAATATATTCATCAGGTTTCCTGCCTAACATACCTAATTCTTCTCCATAATAGATAAATGGTGCTCCGGGTAGCGTTAATAAAATTGCTGCTGCAAGTTTGCCCTTATCTGTATTTTCCTCTAATACTGATAAAATTCGATCTTGATCGTGGTTAGTAGTGAAAGTTGCATCTACAAAATCAGATTGAGTTTTTTTATACGCATTTCTTGTATGAATCAAGTTTTCTATAAATCCCGTTTTATCTTCGCTTTTAAGTGTTTTTTGCAAAGAAAAGCATAAATCAAAATTGAAAATAGCATGTAATCCTTTTAGGAAGGGAGCGATGACTTGTGCCTCATCCCACACTTCACCAACAAGAAAAACATCAGGTTTAGCTTTTTCCATTTCATTTCTAAAAGCTATCCACCATTTTACACTATCATTTATGCGTTTGTCAGGATAAATATGTTTGGCAGCATCTAATCTAAAGCCGTCTACTCCAATCTCATTTAACCAATACCTTCCGATTTTAAAAATTTCTTCACGTACTTTGGGTTCATCAAAATTCAAATCAGGCATCCCTTTCCAAAAAAAACCGAAATACTTTTCCTCGTTGTTTTCTGCTTCATTCCACAGATAAATATTATCAGAATCACCAGTTATTTCTTTGGTTTCACCTTCAGAGATGATAGTATCTTTATCTGCCCAAATATAAAAATCTCTATATGGATTATCGTTTCCTTTTACAGATTCGTTAAACCAAAAGTGTTGATCAGAAGTGTGGTTCACTACTAAATCTAAAATTACCTTTATATTGCGTTTATGTGCAGCTTTTACCAGTGCTTTAAAATCAGCTAAATTCCCATAATCTTCATGAATGTTGTAATAGTCAACTACGTCAT
>JBCDJE010000813.1:0-2181 GCA_038748185.1 Bacteroidota bacterium | reverse complement strand
TATGGCTTTAAACTGCTAATTGAGTCTAAAAAATATTATTTATATGAACATTATAAGCTATAATTCACTGATAACTAACTTCCTATTTAATTCCTTGCGCTAAATAATGAGCCAGTCCTTCAACTGAAAGCATTGGATTTGCTCCACTACTTTTTGGGAATGCACTTGCATCCATTACATACAATCCTTTAACCTCGTAAGTCTCGCCTTCAGGAGAAACAGGATGCAGCTTTTTATTGCCACCTATTCTACAAGTACCCATCTGATGCGCTGAGAAAAGGTTAAAGTAATTTTCTTTCCATTTAAGGTTGTTAATTGCTTTATCAATAGCTGCATCATTGTTTGAATGTAATTCAGTTAATTTATTATGTAGTATAAAAGCCTTTTCAGCTCCAGCTGCTAAATGTATTTTTATTCCTTCTTTTACTCCTTTTAGTAAATGTTTTAAATCATAAGGATGAAGTTTATAATCAATCACCGGATTATTTTGACTGTCGAGTTTTATACCACCAGTGTACTTATCACGCGTTAATACTATAAAATTAGCCATATTTCTGGCTTGTAACATCATCTGTTTATGTTGTACTGCGGAAGACCATGGCAAAGATAGTCCTATGAGACCTGTATGGGTCGGGGGCGTTTCAATTTTAAAGCCGTAAGGGCCGTCCAAATTAGTAAATTCATTATTGGTTATTGTCATCATACCACCCCACCAGCTGTTGATAGGTTCTTTGTACAAGCCATTTACACCCATTACAGGATGTAAATACAGATTATTACCAATCTGCGAATGCTGTAATCCACTTCGCATGAGTATTGCCGGCGAATGGATAGCTCCTGCTGCCACAACTACTTTTTTAGCGTAAACAGTAACCTCCGTTTTACTTCCATCAGATTGTATTTGCCAAGCTTTTATACCTATGGCTTTCCCATTCTTTATAAGCACTTTTTCCACTTCAGTAGATACCAAGAAACGACAACCCTTATCTCTTGCTATTTCTAATTGATTTACTAAAGTGCTTTGTTTTTCACTATGCTGATCTCCAAAACAAGAATAACCAATCCTATGCTGGTCGCTTCCTTGTCTTGCCACTATATTTTGAGGAATGTGTTTATATTCATGACCTAGCTTTTCTGAACCAGTTTTTAACTTATTATTTTGTGAATTAACTGCAACGGTATTTGTATTGGTGAAAATATTTTTTTCTGCTATGTCTAAACTGTCCTGATAAGCCTTAGACAAAAATTCTGGTGCTTGATTTTCTTTTGCCCATTCTTCCAAAATGTAATCAGGTGTACGAATAGTACCTGCCCAATTTACCACTGTACCGCCTCCAAGACAGCTTCCTGCAAATACAGCCATAGAACCTTGGGTATTACTTAACGCACCACTTTTTTCATAGAGTTGACTAATCATATCAGCCTCTTTCTGGTTAAAATCTGCTTCATTATAGTAACCGCCTTTTTCTACAACTATAATGTCTTTTCCTGCTTCTGCCAGCTCTCTGGCAACAACGCCTCCACCAGCTCCACTCCCTATAATTACTACATCGCAACTAATACTCGCTTTTTCAGAAAAGTGAAGAGGGAAAATATTTTTCGACTTTGCGGGAGGAGTAGAAAGCGGTCCAGGATAGGATAAATACTGCCAAACCGGATTAGGATCATATCTAGTAGTATCAGAATAAAACAAGAAGCAAGTGAGTTTCTTAATCGCTTTAAAGCCTTTGCGTAGTGGAGGAATCGGAGAGTTTACCCATTTTTGTAGCCATATTTCCCTTTTTGCAAAGGGAAGTAAATAAAAAGGTTGCCAAATACCAACTGTGAGGAATCCTACTAAGGGATTAGCAAATATATTTAATAGAAGTCTAAATTCTTGTTGATCTTCCCTATTTTGCAAAGCAATTGCTTCTTGTACTCTCTCACTTATTGCTAAATCACTCGCTTTTAGTTCCCAAAAAGCGGCTGAGGAATCATTTTTAATTATTGAAGGAATAATTGTGTCACAAACAGCTTTAAGAGTTTCTGTTTGCTTATCACTTAGTGATATTTTTGTTGTTTTCAGAACTTTTTCCGGCGATTTAATTGGTGTCATCGGATTTTATGTTTTGGTTAAGGGGCAGAAAGTACTCTGCATGCATACTAAAATTGCAAAATAAAAATGAATGCACAAAATTTTAT
>JBCDJE010000812.1:0-2186 GCA_038748185.1 Bacteroidota bacterium | reverse complement strand
GAAAAAAACTTACATCTATCTTATTATTATTCTCTTTGCTTCAATTTTTATTAAATAGCCATATAGGAGAATTTAATGTAACTTAAAAAATTACCTATTGCTCCTCAATGAGGAACTTAAAGTTATTAACTGTGCTTATGAAGCAGCCTTCTTATTAGTATGTACAGTAAAATTCGCAAGTTGTTCTTGTGAAAGCTTTCCCAGAGCAGCTGCTTTCATATAACTGTCAATTTCTTCAGGATTTGGTACTGCGTTTTTCTTAAAAAAGTAAAACATTAATGAAGTAAAAGAAAAACCAAGGATTCCGTAAAAGGCTAGATAAAAAAACATAAAATCTGTTTAAAACACTAATTAAAAAACTGTATAACTAATTAACTCAAAAATAAACATAGCCAATTAAAAATTCCTAGTAAATATTAACTAAAAAAGGACAAAAACTTACCTAGCATAGTTTACTGCCCTCATTTCACGAATAACAGTCACTTTAATCTGACCCGGATACTGCATATCTTTCTCTATTTTATTTGAAATCTCAAACGATAACTGACTTGCAGCTTCATCACCTACGTTTTCAGCATCTACCATAACCCTCAATTCCCTACCAGCTTGCATAGCATAGCATTTGTTAACCCCCTTGAAAGATAATGCCAATGCTTCTAAATCCTCTAGTCTTTTTATATAAGATTCCATCATTTCCCTACGTGCACCTGGCCTAGAACCTGATATGGCATCACATGCTTGGATGATAGGTGCTATCATACAATTCATTTCCAATTCATCATGATGTGCACCAATGGCATTACAAACATCAGCATGTTCTCCATATTTCTCGGCCCATTGCATACCAAGAATAGCATGTGGTAATTCTGATTCTTCTTCAGGTACTTTACCTATATCATGAAGTAAACCTGCTCTTTTAGCAAGTTTGGCGTTTAAGCCAAGTTCCGCTGCCATTGTTGCAGAAAGATTGGCTACTTCTCGTGAGTGTTGTAAAAGGTTTTGACCATAAGAGGACCGGAAGCGCATTCTTCCAACCAATTTCACTAAGGCAGGATGTAAACCGTGTATACCTAAGTCTATAGCAGTTCGCTCGCCTAACTCCATGATCTCTTCGTTCATACTTTTGCGGGTCTTGGCTACCACTTCTTCTATCCTTGCCGGGTGTATTCTTCCATCGGCCACTAGGCGCTGTAGTGAAAGTCGGGCTATTTCTCTTCTCACAGGATCGAATCCCGATATAATAATAGCTTCAGGTGTATCGTCCACTACAATTTCAACCCCTGTTGACGATTCCAATGCCCTAATATTTCGCCCTTCTCTACCAATTATCTTTCCTTTTACCTCATCACTTTCTAGATTAAAAACCGATACACAGTTCTCTATAGCATGTTCGGCAGCAGTTCTTTGGATAGTAGTTAACACTACTTTCTTAGCATCTTTTGCAGCACTTAAATTAGCTTCAGCAATAATATTTTTCATTTGTACAGAAGCCTTTGCTCGAGCCTCATCGCGCAGTGCTTCCATAAGTTGTTCACGAGCTTCATCAATTTTAAGATTAGAAATCTTTTCTAGCTTATCAATCTGTTCTTGTCGCATTTTCTCAGCTTCCTCCATTTTTCTATCAAGCGCCTCTACTTGCTTTTTTATATCTTCTCTCCGCTGGTCAAGTTGGTCTTGTGTATTCTTTAGGTTTTCTTGTTGCTTTGCAAGATGCGCTTCTTTTTCTTTCTGTTTCTTTTCAGTTTGTCTGAGTTTTGCTTCGATATTTCTTAGCTTTCCTTCATTGGTAACCAACTGATTTTTCTTCTTATTAAGCTCATTTTGCACTTTCATCTCCTGCTCTTTTGCCTCCAGCAATTTGTCTTTTTTAATGCTTTCGGCTTTTATTTCAGCTTCTTTCGATATGGAGTCGGCTTTTTTTCTTGCTTCTATTTCAAATTTCTTAAACACCTTTTTAAGTAAAAATCGCCCTACAAAAATTCCTAACGCTAAGGCTATTAGGGCTACAATTATGGTTGTTTCTGTCATCTCCAGAAAGGTTTATATAAATAAAAAATAAACTGAAAGCTCAGCTAGTAGAGGAGATGATATGATATGCGGAAAGAGATAATTTTAGTAAAGGTGGAAAAATTACAAATCACTAAGTATTGTATCTTCTAATTGTTTATTAACGACATCTATGGTAG
>JBCDJE010000811.1:0-2197 GCA_038748185.1 Bacteroidota bacterium | reverse complement strand
ATTTATAGGATTCTTTGAAGCTGCTTTAATGCTTTGCCCTCCAACAGCTATTAAGGCAATGGTTAAAATAATAATACAAGGCAAAGCAAAAAACCACCAAGTAATTTCAATTTTATAGGCAAAACCGGCTAGCCACTCAATAATAAAATAATTGGCAATAGGAATAGAAATGACAAATGCGATGACAACCAATTTGAAGTAATCTTTGGTAAACAAAATTAAAATACTAGAGACAGAGGCTCCCAGCACCTTGCGAATACCAATTTCCTTTATCCGTTGAGCTGATGTATAGGATGCCAACCCGAATAAACCTAAACAAGCAATAATAATGGCTAGACCCGAGGCATAAAACCCAATGGTTAACCATCTTACATCAGCTTCATATTGTTTTTGAATATCTTCATCCAAAAAGCTATAGTCGAAAGGTAAATCAGCGGCTAGCGTTTTCCATTTCTTTTCTAGTAATGCTAGCCCTTCTACGATATTTTCTGCCTCTAAGCGAACATACAAATGCGTTATTGGGTGATCTGTATGAATAATTAGGGGTTGAATTTCATGATGCATAGATTGGTAATGAAAGTCTTTTACGACTCCAATAATCTCTGCTTTTTCAAACATATCTATAAGTATTTTACCATCAGGAAATTCAATGATTTTACCAATGAGATCGGAAAGTTCTACTTCTTTTACAAATTGCTCGTTGACTAACACTTTTGCTAACGAAGTATTATCGTCATACCAAAAGTCACGTTCTCCAGTAAGTAGTTCAATTTGTAAAGTTTGTAATAATTCAGGATCAGTAGCTAGTGAATAACTTTGTAGTTTCGTATTTTCAACTTGGAAATTGTAAAAATCACTAAAATTAGCGCCTTGAGTATTACCCATCTCCTGCCAGCTTCCTGAAACTGATTTCACTTTTACTTCACTCGATAATACATCCCTATAACGATTTAGTATTTCATTCCCTCTCTTATAAGGTACATGTAGTTTCACTACAAATTCTTCTTCAAAACCTAAATTTTGCTTGAAGACTTTGTCTAATTGTCCATTCATAAAAAGTGTGCAAATGATCAGAAAAGAAGAAATGGCAAACTGTATGGTAGATAAAGTAGCTATTAATTGCTTTTTACCAATCATTTTAAAACGGTTTCTCAAAGTAACATCCGGATTAAAACGAGATAAGGCAAAAGCTGGGTAAACTCCAGTAAAGAGAGCTGTAAGCAGCAACAACAAAAAAATAATGCCCAAAAATATGGGTTGCCTTAAGATGTTTATTGAAAGTGTTTTTCCAATAAGGCTATTGAATGAAGGCAGTATAAAGTAAAGAAGAGCATATCCAAAAATAAAAGCTAACAAAGTAAGTAAAAAAGCTTCACCTAAAAACTGTAGAACCAACTGAATTCTATGAGCGCCCATTGCCTTTCTTATACCTACCTCCTTTGTGCGAATGGTAGACTGACTAATGGATAAAGTAGTAAAATTGATACAAGCAATAATTAGGATGAGCAGTCCAAGACTCGCTAAAATATATACGTACTTACGACTACTGTTTGACATTATATTTTGTTGTATATTAGAGAAGTGTATCTCGGAGAATGGAACTATAGTATATTCTTTCTTATAACTATAATTGTCTTTAAGTAAGTCTTTATTGACAACTTTAGTAATTTTATCTTCTAGTGATCGGATGTGTACTTTGTTATTCAGTTCAATGAATGTATTAGCACCTAAAGAGCGCCACTTTGCTTCATCAGGTTGGAAAGAATAATCAATTTGTTCTAAAAAAGTTAAGGGAACCAACATACCGAATTGGATACTGGAATTTGGAGGTAAATTTTTGATAATACCAGCTACAATAAACTCGTAAGGTTCTTCCCAGTTATTCCCTCTGATGAATAATGATTTTCCTATTGCAGATACATCTCCAAAGTATTTTAATGCATACGATTCTGTAATAACTATCTGCTGTGGGCGGTTTAACGCTTGATCAGGATTTCCAGCTGCAAAAGGAAAAGAAAAAAAATCAAAAAATCCAGTGTCGACAAAGTGCACCATTTCCGTAAACGGTTCCTTTCCACTATTTACTATACATCCACTTTGATATAGCCTTATTGCCTTTTTTATTTCGGGAAGAGTATGCTCTATTAGACTTGCTAAAGGAGGTGAAGTTCTGGCATAGTGCTCTTCTTTATAAATT
>JBCDJE010000810.1:0-2200 GCA_038748185.1 Bacteroidota bacterium | reverse complement strand
TCAGAATAGTCAGGAAAGAGAATATCAGAAATTACATACAAAAGAAGTGTAAACGTACAAAATAAAGTGACATACTTCAGCCTATTGAAGTTTTCCTCGTCCAAATCTTGTAATAGAACCTCTTTATCTATAAGGGATATCTTGGGGAAATTTTTCCTCCAGTCATTCCTAAGCAAAATATATAATCTTACCCAAATTTGCATTAATCTATAGATATAGCTGTATGAAAAGTTTTATTTATCCTTTTGTGGGGTATATCCTTTATTTAAAGCAGTATTAGGAAATTTATTTCAAGCGCTTTTGTTAAATTTAACAATTGTATATGCTTAATTTCACCGATTATATGAGACTAAATTATATAACCAAGTATTTTGAAACTATAGTTTTGCTTCTATTACTGAGTGCTTGTGAAGAAGATACTCCTGAGTTGGCCTCAGAAGAGTTAAATTTAAGAACTCAAGTAGTTGGGGTAATGAAAAGTTGGTATTTGTGGAATGAAGAAGTTCCTGATGTTGATGTCACAACATTTACATCTACACAATCACTAATGGATGCACTAGTGAATAAGAAATATGATAGATGGAGTTATGTGACTGAAGAAGAAGCTTTTGATCAGTATTTTAAGGAAGGAACATTTATAGGTCATGGTTTTAGCTTACGTTACGATGAAAATGGTAAACTAAGAATTAGCTTAGTATATCCGGGTTCTCCTGCCGACAAAAATGGAATTACCAGAGGTTTCGAAATACTACAAATAAATGGTACAAATGTAGATCAAATTGGAGATATTGATACATCTCTTGGAGGAAATAATGTTGGCGTAACCAACCGATTTACTATGTTAAATACCGCTGGAGAAGAAATAGATGTATCTATAACAAAAAGTGAAGTTGCTATTGTAAGTGTACTTCATAGTAGTGTAATTAAGCAAGAAGGAAAAAAAATCGGCTACCTCGTATTTAATAATTTTATTGAGCGCTCAGAAAATGACTTAGAAAAAGTATTTACAGAATTTTTAGCAGCCGGTATTGACGAATTAGTGCTAGATATGAGATACAATGGTGGTGGTTTACTCAATATAGCTTCCAAACTATCTAGTATGATTACATCTGCTGAGAATACTGGTAAATTACTTGTAGCATTAACCCATAATAATGAGCAAGAAAGTAACAATAGTAATTTATTACTCGAAGGACAAAATATCCATCTTAACTTAAATAGACTTTTAATAGTAACTACCGATGCTAGTGCTTCAGCTAGTGAAGTAATTATCAACTGTTTAAAACCTCATATGGAAGTTGTAACCATAGGTTCAAAGAGTTATGGTAAGCCAGTAGGCTCATATGGTTTTCGCTATGAAGGATATATTATTTCTCCGATAAGCTTTAGGGTATTAAATTCAGAAGGTAATGGGAATTATTTTGAAGGTATACCTGTAAACGCTGAAGTGTTAGATGACCTTTCAAATAATTTTGGCAATACAGATGAAGCTTGTTTAAAAGAAGCATTACACTATCTAAAAACAGGGACATTTAATGTCACTGGAGCAAGATTAAACCTCAATATAATAAGTAAGAACCGAGAATTAATGCACGGTTGGCGTAGGGAAATTGGTGCATTCTAGTAATTTTATTTATTTAATACATCGATATTCAATTCAAGCAGAATTATAATGTATCACATACTGATATTAAGTATCATACATTTTGCTTAATTTGATAACCGAACCGATCAATTTGTCACTGCTGAGACAGCTAACATATTAGGAAGCGAAAGAGAAAAAGTTGTGCCTTCACCTTCTACCGAATTTACATCAATATTTCCCATTAATCGTTCAACTGCCTCTTTTACAATAAACAGTCCTAATCCCGATCCTTTTTTATCAGCATTAGCCTTATAAAACATATCAAAAATATTACTGATATGCATCTTTGGAATACCAATCCCATTATCGGAAATTGTAATTTTTGCTTTGTACAGATCAGTAGTAATATTTATTTTAATAAAAGGATTATCTTGATAATGATTGGCATATTTTATTGCGTTAGAAAGTATATTTCTAAAGATCATCTTCAATCGATTCTGATCTGAATAAAAAGGACATTTTATTTCCAAATTGATTTCTTTAGAAAGTAAATGCGCATTTTCCATATAGTCATAAGACTCAATAGTATCATTGATTATATCTTTAAAACTAATC
>JBCDJE010000809.1:0-2210 GCA_038748185.1 Bacteroidota bacterium | reverse complement strand
GCAGTACCATTGAACGCTTCCAAAATATAGCCGCAAGTTTTGCCAGAAGAAGCAGAGATACTTAGTATTTTCCTACGGTCTTTCTTTATCTTCTTTTCCTCAATTGAAATAGTACTTAAATCACCTAACAGCCTGATGGCTAAATAAGTATTGGGAAGTTGTACAAAACAAAATTCATCTTCTTGTATCAGTTCAATTGTACTGGGGAAATTGAGAAAAGAGGTATTTTGAGAAATTATATTTTTATTGAAATTAACAATTTGGTGTCGATCATAATTAGGGAAACGGATTGAAAAGTCATTTAGCCATTTGTCCCCCCATTTGGTAGTTATTGCTACCGCTTTTTGAGTCAGACTTTCCACATCTTTAGGCTGTTTTGTAAGTTGGATGAACACATTTTTGTGTTGAAAGTACTGGGTAAAAGGATTTCTGGCTTTACCACTGAACTCGTCAAAGAAAGCACCATTGCCACTAATTTGTAAAGGTTCCGGACTATTGCCTTTAGCTACCAATTTCCAGTTTACTAATTGATAGTTCCCGCCAGTCCAGCCACCGTAAGGACTTACCACTGTGCCTAAGGTAAAACTGCTATCAGCATAAAAATACTGCTTTACAAATGAGGCTTTTTCAAACAAATAAGAAGGTTTTGAACCAGTAACCCAAATTGGGAGTGTCACTTTTTTATGTGCTAATGCAACTATTGCTAAGGGTGGTCGGTAACTTCCAGTGACTGCATGCAAGGTTTGAATGTACTGGCTACCAGTCATTTTGGGAGGTTGAATTGTATTGCCAAACCATAACCAAGCTAAATAGCGTGTAGCAGTAAAATCACCATTGAGTGCACCATTTCCACGCATTTCAGCTCCTCCAATTATTCCAAAACTATAATGCAGCGCTATTTCAGTAGCATAATAGTCAAGTATTAGTTTTGCAGCAGTTTTTACAGATTCATCTTTGGCAAAGTCGTACAAATTTAGCCAGCCATACAGGTTATAGGCTGTATAAATGGCCGAGTTCCATTCACCAGTACCATGCTGTAAAACTTTTTCTGCCCAGTCCAAACACCAATTTTTCATTTCTCCCAAGCGTTTGGATGCCTCAGGAAAATTCTCTGTATCTTCTAAAGCTGCTTGTGCAAACAAGTAACCACTTGTGCGTGACATGCCGATATGATTCTCCGTTCCTTCCGATGTCCATGCATTATAGTTATCTGTTCTTTTAAAGACCTCTTGTAAAATGGTAAATCTGTGTTGTTTTAAGGCAGGAGCCTCTGAGTATAAATAAAACAATCTTGTCATACCTAGTAAAGTAAAATGAAAAGGAGGATTATCTTTCATTTCTGTAACCCAAGCATTTGACAATGAATCTTCAATTCCGTATTTCTCAAAGCGGGCGATAGCCTTGGGCCAATAATATTTTTCAGGATCGCCTAAGTTTTTCATACCAGGTGGTGCATAATTATCAGCTGTTTGATTGATAAATAGACTAGCTCTTTCCTCAAATGCTTTTTCGGAATATTGCGCGAAAAGGCTACTTGTTGCAAATAGAAAAAGCATCAAGACCAGATATTTTACAGTGACTTTAAAATACTTCTTTTCGTAATTGCATAGCTCCTTTCTTACAAAAAAGCATATCTTCAAAGGTGAAATTCTCATTTCAAAGTCTTATAAACAGGCAGTCCATTTTTCCATTCGATACTGTACCCCTCTTTTCCATCACTGATAGAAAGCTTACTATTTTTTAAGCTTACATAGGGACTTTTGTAAACACCACCATCTGCCCATTTTTCATAATCTAATGCTTCTCCATTGATGCTCCCTTTGGCACGTAAACCATTTTTCTGGTAATGTAACTTAAGTAAGTTACCATTAGATGACTGATAATCAAGCTCATTGCTGCTTAGTTTTATATTACCTTTTATGGATTTACTAAATGCTTGTAAGTTTTTAAAATCTGCTTTAGAAGCAACTTCAATAGCAAAACCTGATACTTCTCCGGGGCTTATCAGTATATTATGCGTTTCAAGCCTCGCTTTTACAGCTCTTTTGCTTATTTGTTCTATTACTTCTTTTTCAGGTTTAACGATATGAGCCTGTTGTAAGCATTTTACAGCGATATATGACTCTCCACAAGCAAAGAAATAATCTTGTTCATTTTTAGTATATACTTCGGCTACTTTAGGTAAATACAACCAAGTAGTAGCAGAATAG
>JBCDJE010000808.1:0-2219 GCA_038748185.1 Bacteroidota bacterium | reverse complement strand
CAAGTAAATTCACTTCTTTTGGGAAAGGCACCCATTTGGGTATTATTTTCAAGAATATTGAAGGATAGACAAAGTGACTAATACCAGCTAAAGCATAAATCAATGCCATACTGAATAGAGAGAAATCAGGCAAGGCGAATTAGGTTATAGGTGGTGAAAAGACTACTTACAATGTATGAAAAATATTTTTAGTCAAAAACAAGAATATATAAATCAGTAAACCTCCTCAAAGCCTAACTAAGAGGGGGTTACAATATTTATTTAAATATCATCATCTTACTTCTTCAATCTCTCTACTAACTCTTCTGAGAAACCGGTAGAAGAGAAACCACCGTCTTGATAGAGGTTTTGCATAGTTACTTTCTTAGTAAGATCAGAGAATAATGTAATCACATAATCGGCACATTCTTCTGCAGAAGCATTGCCTAAAGGAGACATCATAGCCGCAAAATCCATAAATTCCTGAAAACCGTTAATGCCTTTTCCTGCAGTAGTCTCTGTAGGTGATTGTGACACCGTATTCACTCTTATTTTTTTCGACTTACCTAGCCTTTCTCCATAGCTTCTGGCAATAGACTCTAATACCGATTTTGCCTGCGCCATATCGCTGTAATGAGAAAAAGTACGTTGTGCAGCTATATACGATAAACCTACAATTGACCCTCCTTCATTCAAGGCATCCGTTTTTTCGCCTACTTGCATCATTTTATGAAAAGAAAGCGCCGAAATATCTAAGCTTTTCAGGAACCAATCATAATTTAAATCCCCATAATCTTTTCCTTTCCGCACATTAGGACTCATTCCTATAGAATGCAAGACAAAGTCTATTTTCCCTCCCAATTTTTCTACCGATTCACTATACAACTTTTCAATATCTTCTACAGCAGTAGCATCCGCAGGAATTACCTCCGTATCACATTGTTGGGCAAGCTCTTTAATCTTTCCCATTCTCAAAGCAATAGGGGCATTGGTAAGCGTAAAACTAGCTCCTTCTTCCTTTGCTCTTAAAGCTACTTTCCAAGCAATAGAACTTTCGTCTAAAGCACCTGAAATAATTCCTCTTTTTCCTTTTAATAAATTATAAGCCATTTATCTTCTGTTTTATTGATTGCATAAAAAAATAAGCTTGTAAAATTAGATGATGCTGCCAATAATTAAAAATTATACATCTGCTATAAAATCAGACACTGTATTTATGAAAAAAGGCAGCCGCATTGGCATCAGTAATTTTTTCCACTTCTTCTACAGTCACGCTTTTTAGCTCAGCTATTCTTTGGGCAATAATTGGGATATAAGAAGGTTCGTTTCGCTTACCACGATGAGGCTTTGGTGCGAGATAGGGACTATCCGTTTCGAGTAAAATATGTTGTAAGCCGATATGTGGGATTACTGTATCCAAGCCACCATTTTTGAAAGTAGCTACTCCACCAATGCCCAATTTAAAGCCCAGTTTAATAATTCTCTCCGCATCTTCAAGATTTCCGGTGAAGCAGTGTACTACTCCGGTAAGTCCCTCTTCAAACACTTCTTCTAGTAATGTAAGGGTTTCTTTCATAGAATTACGCGTATGGATTACGATAGGTAACTTTAGTTTTTTTGCCCATGTTACCTGTATTCTAAAGGCTTCTTGTTGTTGCTCAAAATAGGTTTTATCCCAATAAAGATCAATTCCTATTTCACCAACTGCCGAGAAAGCTCGCCGCTGTAGCCACTCTTCTACAATTTGTAATTCTTTCTCAAAATACTTATCTACCGAACAAGGGTGTAGCCCCATCATGCTAAAGCAATGGGTATTATATTTCTCTTCTAGTGCTAACATACCATCAATAGAAGTGTGGTCTATGTTAGGCATATAGATTTTATTCACATTTTCTTCAAAAGATTTACTAAGAATATTGTCAATATCCTTTTTAAATTTGTCTGAATAAATGTGGGCATGACTATCAGTCATAGTTATTGTCATTTTTGGTTATACCTGCAAAAGTGAAATATTAGTATTGAATAAAAAAATAAATGAAGGTAGGTGGAGAATTATGACAAGAAGTTTACAGGTATGTTATCATTTACCTTTATACGAAGTAGTAATAAACTTAAATAAAGAGTGTTTCGTTTATTGAATAGCATTATAGAATGCTTGATTTTTCAGATTTTATTGTAAAGCTGAAATTATGAAAAAACTTATTTTTTATATAGCTGCCGTTTTTTTTAGCAGTTATTTT
>JBCDJE010000807.1:0-2223 GCA_038748185.1 Bacteroidota bacterium | reverse complement strand
TGGGATACGATTAGGTATTTCCACCAATATAGAAGATTTGTTTGGACTTTAAACACCTGCTTTAATGAGTAATGATAAAAAAATTATCTTACTTTTAAGATGTTCTTTAAGGCACAACCTTCGTTGTTGAAATCTTATTTAACGCTGCTAATCTAAGATTTCAACACCTTGCCTGTACACTCAATAACTGTCTTAAAATCCTAAACTTGTTATTGTATCATTACTAGTAAGAGAAAGATTCCTGTATTGATAAATTCTTTACTTCTAAGGAAGTAAAGACGATTGCAACTACGTTTGTTGCAATCGCCTCTTCTTCAGTATCCTAATCTGGAAATGAGGATAAGTATTTTTTACAACTTTGAATAGATTCAATTTAAAGATTTTATAAACTGCTAATTTTCTTGTATTGGCTTAATCCTGACAATTTTTCCATTGGGTTCATCGGTTAGCATGTACAGCTTCCCATCAGGACTTTGAGCTACTTTTCTAGACCTTACCCTATCGTCTATGAATAATTCTTCGGCACTTTTTATGGTATTATTTTCTATTTGAAAACGCCAGAGGCTACCTCTACTTAATCCGGGAACGAGTAAATCATTTTTCCACTGAGGGAATTCATTGCCTGTATAAAATTTTAATCCGGTTGGTGCAACAGTATGTAACCAGTACCATAAAGGATTTGTAAATGTAACATCATCACGTTTTGGTGGTATATATTCGTCACTCCTATAACTGCCTGATGTGATAATTGGCCAACCGTAGTTAGCGGCTGCTTTCAATATATTAATTTCATCGCCTTGTTTTGTACCATGCTCACTGAACCAAATTTCACCTGTTTCTGGATGGAGGGTAATCCCTTGAGCTGCCCTAATGCCAATAGCATACATACCAGGTATGGCATCTTTCCCAAAATCAGGATTATCTTTCGGAATAGAACCATCAGGGTTGAGCCTATAAATAGCGCCCCTTTTATCCGAAACATCTTGGGCAATGGGTAAAATTGGTTCATCTATTTCTTTAAAAAGCCGTTCTCCAATGGTAATGTACAATTTACCATCTGAACCGAAAGTCATACCGCCACCATAATGGAAGTATTCTTTTGTAAAAGGTTCTGCAACAAGTAAAGTTTTAATTTGAGTTAAAGCATCTTGCTTCAAAGTAGCCTGTACTACCTTTGTGGTACTGCCTTTAGCTTCTTTTTTTGCTGCATAGGAAAGATACAAAAAGTTGTTTTCTTTAAAGTTTGGATCTAACACAACTTCAAAGATGCCAGAATTATCTCCTCCCCAAATTACTCGAAGGCTATCAGTAAGATCGGTTGGAAACCCGCTTATAATTTTTTTCTCTTTAGAGCTTAGGTTCACTTTTACTAAGTCCCCATCTTTCTCAGTTACTAATGCTGCTGATTCTGATAAGAAAGCAATGCTCCAAGGATGTTTTAACCCTTCAAAAACTACTTCTTTAACAGGTTTTATTTTTTGTGGAGTGGGTTCTACTCTTTTTGATTGGGTGCATCCAAAAAGAATTAACATAAAAACAATAATCAGTTTGTTCATCTTTTTAACCTTATATTTTTCAAAAACTCAAGGCCAAATGTGTTCTAACTTCGATTAATATCCTTTAAAAATCATGATCTTTAAAACGAAAAAATAAATTAAGACCTACAAAACTGTTCTCGGTATTGGGAAGGAGTAAGCTGAGTAGCAGCTTTGAAAGCCAGGTTAAATGAGGTTACATTTCCAAAACCGCTATCATAAGCAATAGTGGCAATCTTTGCTTTGTTATGTCCAGGGTCAGAAAGTAAAACTTTTGCTTTTTCAATCCGATAATGGTTTACAAACTCTGAAAAATTCCTTTGCTCATTTTCATTAATTACTTGTGAGAGTTCTCTTGGAGAAATACTTAGTTTTTCAGCAACACGTGACAATGAAATATCACTGTCTAAGTAAACCTGCTCATTTGCAAAATTATCTTTCACCAATTGTATAAGTTTCTTTGAAGTGTTCCTATCAATACCAGAATTACTATATTTTCCTAAAGCAAAAACATGGTTTTTCATTAACATAAATGAAAAAGTATAGGTCAAAAAAGAAAAGAAAATAGCCCCACCAATATAAAATGGAAACAGCCCTATAAGATGTCCCATGTAGACGGGGGTGCAGATGTTGGGTGGCCGCTCAAGCGCCGACCGGGAGGCACTTCACTTCCGTGGGCTCCACTAGC
>JBCDJE010000806.1:0-2226 GCA_038748185.1 Bacteroidota bacterium | reverse complement strand
GTTAATTGTCAGTAAGTACTATTCATTAATTCTAAAATTGAAAAATTAAAATGAATTCACAAAATTTTATTTCTATCTAATAGTACAATGTTACTTTGATAACAAAAATGCCTCTTAAAGCTTGGTAGGTTTACTATATAAGGATTTTAGTATATATTCTGTTCCTTATTTTTTGAGAATTATTCAATTATCGTCAACAGAGTTTTTTCGATAAGATCGCCCATATCTATTTAAACAAATGCATGGTATAAATATTGATGATTATTAAGATAAGTATGAGCTGTAAAGCGAAATGCTTAAGAAGATAATTTTCTAAACGTGTTGAAAGGGTCTTGCAATTTGCAGGGCTTTTTTTATAAACTAGCTGCAATAATTAGGTCTAAGTTTTTATAATGCAGGTTATATTTATTAGCAATATTTTTATTGGTGACTCCTCCTCTATAACTATACACCCCTTTAGCAAACCATTTATTATTAAAAATCATTTCATCTATGCCTCCAAGTTCTATTACTTGCATAAACATAGGGGTGAAAATATTACTAATCGCAGTGGTAGCAGTTCTAGCTACCCTTGAAGCAATATTAGGCACACAATAATGAATTACATCATATTTCCTATAAACCGGATTTGAGTGAAAGGTCATCTTAGATGTTTCAAAACAACCACCTTGATCTATGCTAACATCAATAATTACAGAATTAGGTTTCATGGCTGATACCATCTCTTCGGTTACTACCAAAGGCGCTCTTCCATTTTCAGATCTAATAGCACCAATAGCCACATCTGCTCTTGCCAGCGATTCGGAAAGTATCACACTATCAAGCGAAGAAGTAAATAAGTTTGGTTGGTTTATTCGCTCTTTAAGCCTTCTTAATTTATAAATATGGTTATCAAAGATTTTCACTTCAGCTCCGAGACCCATTGCCGTTCTTGCGGCATATTCGGCAACAGTTCCTGCTCCTAAGATTACAACTTTTGTTGGTAGCACCCCAGTAATACCTCCTAATATAATTCCTTTGCCGCTGTTAGCAGAGCTAAGATATTCAGCTGCTATCAACATAACTGTACTTCCGGCAATCTCACTCATTGCCCTTACTAATGGCAGTCCTCCTACTTTGTCTTGTATAAGATTATATGCCAAAGCTGTTATTTCTTTTTTATTTAAAGCTTTGAAATAGTCACTGTCCAAAATTCCGGTTTGTAATGCTGAAACTAGTGCTTTACCATGTTTCATGTAACCAATCTCCTCAAAAGTTGGTGGAGAAATTTTTAATACTATATCTGTTTCAAAGGCTTCTTTATGGGAATATACGATTTTAGCACCTGCTTCACTATATTCATTATCTGAGTGTTTTGAATGAGTAGCCGCTTTTGATTCTACACACACATTAAATCCACTATTGATAAGAATAGCTACCGCTTCCGGTCTAAGTGAAACCCGCTTTTCTTCATCCAGCTCTCGCGGAATACCAATTGAAACCGGATCTCCCTTCTTCAACTTTTGCTTTTCTAGTACTTCTTGCGGATGAAACTGAAGAAAATCAGCTGCCAATTTACTAAAACCTACTCTTTGCTTCTTACTCATATTTTGAAGCTTTTATTATTCTTTCTAACGAATTGCCAATAGTTATTTCTATGCTTACCGCATCTGTTTGCAGTAAGTCTTCAATTATAGCCGGCCACTCAATCAAGCATAAGTTGCCAGAATATAAATAATCTTCTATTCCTATATTTAACGCTTCTTCCAAAGATTGAATACGATATAAATCTAAATGATATAGGCTTTTGCCGTTTTTTGTAGCATATTCATTTACAATAGAAAAAGACGGACTTCCCATAGTATCTATTACTTGATACTTCTTACAAATCTCTTTTATAAGTGTAGTTTTTCCAACGCCTAATTCTCCATTAAAAGTCCAAATGTCATAATTTGTTGCAAACAAAATAAGCTGATTGGCAATATTACCCAGTTCATTAATATGTTTACATTGTAACTCTAACCACTTATGGTGCATGCTGGAAAGAAATATATTTTTAACTTAAAAAAAAATACTTTTTATAAAAAGCGCTTCCAAATAATATTGAAAATCCATTTGTTCAATTATCAATTGAATTTATTTCAGGTATTATTCTATTAATAAGTTTAAGTTACAATTAATTTTAAAGGAACTTTAGTGATAATCATTATTTCTGTGCTACGAAATCTAAATAAGCCGCTTCTTAAG
>JBCDJE010000805.1:0-2228 GCA_038748185.1 Bacteroidota bacterium | reverse complement strand
TTCTTTAGGCATGGGCTTGAAAAAATCAGGGAAGCTATCAGACTAAATAACGAATTTGATAAGATTCTTGAATTGTTCTGGTTGAATTTCACAGATAATAATCATCAATTCAACTAGTTATATTTTCTTTCATGTAGAGTAGGTATGTTTAGTAGAATTAGCTCGTTGAAGGTAATACTGATGAAAAGAAAGCACGAGATAATTTAGATTTTTTTGTAATGTTAAACTACCAGTCTTACTATCTTTTTAAGGAAAATTAGATTCGTATTCCTAAAATAATTTAAACAGAGATAAAACCTGAACTATTTACTAAAAAATAGTTTTGTTATGCATGCATAATAAATTAAAAAATTATTATATTTGTTTAGAATGTTATGCATGCATAACATTTTTTGCTATAGAACGTTTTTCAGTCAGTAAACTAAAACATTTAAGTGAATATGGAAGCAGTCATAGAAAAAAATGCCATTAAAGGAGGCGAATTCCTTATCAAAGAAACTCAAGCCAACGATATCTTCATCCCAGAAGAATTTACAGAAGAACAGCGAATGATGGCAGAAGCCACACAAGATTTCATCAATACCGAAATTTTCCCCAATGTAGAAGAGATAGACAGCAACAAAGAGGGGCTTATGCGAAGTGTATTTGAAAAAGCTGGAGAACTCGGTTTGTTAGGTATTGCCGTACCAGAAACATATGGAGGATTAGGTATGAGTTTTAATACCTCTATGCTTATCGCTGATGTAATTGGCGCTGCAGGTTCGTTTTCAACTACTTATGGAGCGCATACTGGTATAGGAACCTTGCCAATTTTATATTATGGAAATGAAGATCAGAAAACGAAGTATTTACCAAAGCTTGCTTCAGGGGAATGGGCTGCCTGTTACTGTCTTACTGAACCCGATGCTGGTTCCGATGCCAATTCAGGTAAAACGAAAGCTGAGCTAACCGCTGATGGAAAACATTATAAAATTACTGGGCAGAAAATGTGGATATCCAATGCAGGCTTTGCCGATTTATTTATCGTCTTTGCTCGTATTGAAGATGACAAAAACTTAACTGCTTTTATCGTTGAGAAAACTTTTGGTGGCATCACCATGAACGAAGAAGAAAGAAAAATGGGTATAAAAGGCTCTTCTACTCGCCAAGTATTTTTCAATGACTGCATGGTACCTGTAGATAATATGCTTTCAGAAAGGGGAAATGGTTTTAAAATCGCCGTAAATATTTTAAATATTGGCAGAATCAAGCTTGGGGCAGGTGTAATTGGAGGCTGCAAAAATGTAATTAGCTTATCTACTAATTATGCTAATGAAAGAAAGCAGTTTGGTAAATCTATTGGTTCTTTTGGAGCAATAAAGCAAAAAATCTCTGAAATGGCAATTAGAACTTTCGCTACAGAATCAGCTGCTTATCGAGCAGGACAGGATATTGAAGATATGATTAATGACATGACCGCTAATGGCATGGAAGAAGCCGAAGCAAAACTGAAAGCGACGGAACAGTTTGCAATAGAGTGTGCCATAATTAAAATTCACGGTTCTGAAGTATTGGACTATGTAGTTGATCAAGGTGTACAAACTTATGGCGGTATGGGTTTTTCAGAAGAAGCTCCTATGTCAAGGGCTTATAGAGATGCACGTATTTCAAGAATCTATGAAGGGACAAATGAAATTAATAGAATGCTTTTGGTAGGCATGACATTAAAACGTGCTTTGAAAGGAGAATTAGATTTATTAAAACCGGCAAAAGATGTCGCTCAAGAGTTAACCGGTGTGCCTAATTTCACTTCTATCGATACAAGCTTACCTTTCGCTGACGAGAAGGAAGTAATCAAAAATTTGAAAAAAGCTATTTTAATGGTTGCGGGAAAAGCAGCCCAAACGTTTGGCTCTAAACTCAACGATGAGCAAGAGGTTTTGATGAATATTGCTGACATGATGGTAGAAGTCTATGTAGCTGAGTCAATTGTATTACGTGTAGAAAAACTCATCATGAACAGAGGAGAGAATGCGGTAGCACTACAAAAGAATATGGCTTCCGTTTACTTATATGAAGCTGTTGATAAAGTAAACATAGCTGGAAAGGAAGCAATTGCAGCATTCACAAAAAGTGATGAACAAAAAGTCATGCTCATGGGTTTAAAAAGGTTTACCAAGATGACTAATATGGTAAATACTCATCAGTTAAGAAGAAATATTGCCAATAATATGCTTGAAAAGAATGAA
>JBCDJE010000804.1:0-2234 GCA_038748185.1 Bacteroidota bacterium | reverse complement strand
CAAGTTGCCAGCCAACGGGTGCTATGCGACGCTTTCAAAATGACCTCTCAGATGCGCCTAGAAATTGAAGAGATACCCGAAGAGGCAATAGAATTTCTTAATCACTACTTAGACAGAAATCCTTATTGCGAAGTTGCATGGCATCAGTTAGGAAGGCAATATTTTGCCATTAAGGAATTTAAAAAAGCTGAAACTGCGTTTGATTTTGCCATCATTTCTGATGACACATTCATTGGAGCTTATCTTGAAAAAGGTAAAGTCTTAGAAAAGCAGGGTAGGTTTAATGAGGCCATAGAACAATATAAAATCACTTTAGTACTCGATGATCCAACATCCTTTGCACTCTTGAGAATCGGGCATTGTTACGAAAAAATGGGGCTTGATGATTTGGCAGTACAGTTTTTTGATAAAACAGTGGAAGAAGACCCCTTATTAGATAAAGGTTGGATAGCCATTACAAAATTTTATTCCAAAAAACAGAACTATCAGAAAGCTCTCTATTTTATTAATAAGGCCATTGCAATTGACAGTGATAATGTGCTTTACTGGAAGCTCTATGCTCAAATTAACCTTCGACTTAATTTTCTTGAAGAAGCAGAACATGGTTATCAAAGAACTTTAGAATTAGGCAACTATGAACTGGACACGTGGCTTTGCAGAGCAGATATTTTAGTCCAGTTGGGAGAATATGAGGCGGCTATTGTTAATTTAACTCAAGCAGCTGAATTTTATCAGGAATCTGCGGAAATCGATTTTAGGCTAGCTGGTCTTTATTTTAAGACCTCAGACGTGTATCATGGTCGTTATCATCTTAAAAATGCTTACAAGATGGACCCTGAATATGACTTCATCATTCTTGAACTTTTCCCAGGTATGGAGAAGCGCCCAGCCGCAAAGGAAATCATAGAAAAATATAGAGAAATCTCTGCCTAAATTGCATAACTTCGTTGCTTAAATTTTTTGCTTAATGCAACGTAGTTTCTTCGACTATTTGATTGTTTCTCTCAAGGGTATTGCCATGGGAGCAGCTGATGTGGTTCCTGGAGTTTCTGGTGGTACTATTGCTTTTATTTCTGGTATTTATGAGGAATTACTTGAAAGTATTGATAACCTAAATCTCGGTTTCTTTAAAATCTGGAAAACTGATGGGTTTAAGACCGCCTGGAACTCTATAAACGGTAATTTTTTAATTAGCCTTTTTTTAGGTATTGGCATTAGTATAACCTCTTTAGCCAGGATAATAAAGTGGCTTTTGATTCTCAAGCCTGAATTATTATGGGCTTTTTTCTTTGGCTTAGTACTTGCTAGCATCATTTATGTAGCCAAACAGATAACTACTTGGAGCACGCGAGCCATTATTGTAATAGTGATTGCTTCTGCAGTGTCCTATTACATTACCCAAGCAGAACCCTTCGCAAGCCCTGATAGCCCTGCATACCTTCTGTTCTGTGGGTTTATAGCTATTATCGCAATGATTTTACCTGGAATTTCTGGTGCATTTATATTATTGATCCTTGGTGCATACCAAACAGCAATAGATACTATAGATTTTCTCATGGAAGGACTAAGTACAGGAAATTGGGATCTATTAAAGACCGGTTTAATTAATATTTCAATACTTGGGATTGGTGCTATAGTTGGAATTAAAGTTTTTTCCAGAGCGCTTAATTGGTTGTTTAAGCATCGTAAGAACATAACTCTAGCTGCTCTAACAGGATTTATGGTTGGGTCATTAAATAAAATCTGGCCCTGGAAAGAAACCTTAACCACAAGAGTTAACTCAGAAGGTATTACTGTACCCGTTCTCCAAAAAAGCGTCTTACCTAATGAATTTGACGGAGACCCCCAGGTTATGTATAGTATAGGATTAATGCTTGTAGGTTTCTTAAGCATCATTGTTTTAGAATATCTTGGTTCTAAAAACCATAAGAATGCAAACTAAACGCAGAACAAAAGACAGCCTCTTTTTAATGATTAAGGGGATTGCAATGGGGGCAGCAAATAAGGTTCCTGGAGTTTCAGGAGGTGTTTTGGCTTTTGTTGCCGGGTTTTATGAAGAATTTATTTTCTCCCTTCAAAGAGTTAATAAAACTGCTTTTAAGTTACTATTCAATGGTAGATTTAGAAGTTTTTATAGATATGTTAATGGCAATTTCTTGAGCCTTTTGTTCCTTGGGATGATCATTAGCTATTTTAGTGTTTCCAAATTACTAGATTACTTCATTACAAATTAT
>JBCDJE010000803.1:0-2234 GCA_038748185.1 Bacteroidota bacterium | reverse complement strand
TTCACTTTCTCCATATCCTTTTGCTAATACTCTTGATTTTTCAATACCTTGCTCAATAAGATAAAGTGCAACGGCTTTTGCCCTACGTTCAGAAAGTTGCAGATTAAAAGCTTCACTACCAACATTATCTGTATGCCCCCCTACTTCCACAAAAAAGTCTTCCTTAGTATTTAAGTATTCGGCAATTTGATCAAGTCCTTCATAAAACACTTCATTGAGTAAGGCAGCATTAGTATCAAAATATAAAAATAAGTTAGCGCTCTCCCCATTTTTTATCATCGAAATGGTAGGATTACTTTCGAATTTATTTTCTTGTTCAAGATTATTATCTTCTACAATTGGCTGTTGTTCCTCTTCTTTAGCAATAAAGTCACTATTAATAGATTTTTCTGTTACTACATTATCTTCATTGACCACTTGAGTAATATTCTCTTCTTGAATATTCTCCTTCTCTTTAATTATATCTAAAGTATCATTCTCTGCTTTTATTTCTACAACGGATGCTTCCTTTTGTTTAATTACTTTTTCTTTTAGTGCTTCAGGAATATCCTCATCAGGATGCGTATCGAATTGCGCCTTAGGAGTTACTTGGCTATAAACTTTCAAAGGTACTTCTATAAGTTTTTGAGGTTGAGTGGAATCTCCGAAATGAAAAACTATAACTTGTTCTTCTGCAGTCTCACCTTCCACATGATAATAAGCGCTGTTAGTTATAGGTAATTTAAGCGAATAATTTCCATTTTCATCGGTTGATGCTTCATAGACGTTTTCACCAAACTGTAATGATTTTGTAGTATTCTTTAGTGTCTCACCTGAATTTTCATCAGTTAATTTTCCTGATACTATAACTTCATTAAAAGGCAATACTCTATATAAATCCATGCCTCCATTACCTCCCGGTCTTAATGAAGAAAAATATGCCATCCTACCATAAGTAGTATAATATAGATCATCAAATACAGAATTAATGGGGTATCCAAGATTTACAGGCTCGCTCCACTGCTGGGTTTTGCTGTCGAATTCTGAACTAAAAATATCAAAACTTCCCATGGAATTATGGCCCTTAGAAGAAAAGTAAAAAACACCTTCATCTGAAATGAATGGGGAATCTTCGTCGTAAGGAGTATTTAACCCTATAAGAGGAATAGGCTCACTCCAATCTCCTTCCTCATCTTTTTTACTTACATAAAGATCAAGGTTACCATCCTGAGAATCAAAGTTTGAAGAAAAATAAATAGTATTGCCATTATCAGTAATAAAACCATGTGATTCGTTTGCAGGTGTAGAGATGCCATTAATAGCCGTGCCTTTTTCCCAATAGTTATCTACCTTTTCAGAAACAAATAAATCTCCATTATAATAAGTAATCAGCTTTTGGTTATCATCAAAAATCTGAACTATAGCATCGTGCCCTTTTAAATGAGGATTTGAAAAATAATGTGGCTCTTCCCAATTAAAATTGCTATCAAGTGTAACTAGGAAAATATTTTCGTAGAGCTTTTTCTTGTTTTGTATAGTATCTTGATCCCAAAGATCAGGTCTTGAGGTATAAAGAATAGTTTGGTGATCTGAAAATGCTGCCGTTCCATATTCATGTTGCCTTGTATTAATTTCTTCACCCATATTTTGCACTGTAAATGGAGAAGGACTACTACTAATTTTTTTCGCATTTTCTATATAACTTTTTACAAGAGACACATTTACCATATCAGAAAAAATAGAATCTTCTATGGTATTTAGTATTTCTTGTGCAAGTGTGAAATCATTATTTAGATGATAAGCCATTGCTAGTAACACCGGATACTCTAACATTTGAACTGCTACATCGGCGTCTTTTACCGAAAGTAAATATTCTAGTGCCTTTTGTGGAGATTGTAAATGTAGATGGCAAATGCCGGCATAAAGTTTTGCTTCTTGATTATTTGGCTCGAGATACAGTGCATCTAAGAAGTAATTATATGCTGCAACATCTTGTTTGTTGTTGAGCTCTTTTTTCCCCTTCTTTATAAGCTTATCTACATCCTGTGCGATTAAACTTGTACTTGTTATAACCAATAGAAAAATACTAGAAATAATAGTAAAAAAGCGTAACATGTTGAAAAAGTGTTAATTGCAGATTAGTAACGGGCAATTAACCTCATAAGTGTGCATACTGTGCTTTATAAGTAGGTAGGAAGACATTATCGCCGCCTACCTTATTATGAGTATTACACTTAAAAAATCATTAAAACTTA
>JBCDJE010000802.1:0-2242 GCA_038748185.1 Bacteroidota bacterium | reverse complement strand
ATATGTTTATTGAATATTGATTAACATGCTTTGAAAAGTATAATTTAAAAAGTGAAAGGATCGTTAGGTAGAATTTTTTGGTGTATCTACATCTTCCACAATAATACGCCGCAGTCTTTTTCGATTGACAACCAACTTTCTATTTTCAACTCAACCATTACCAAATCACAAGGATTCATGTGGAAACCTGTCTTACCAGTAATATACTCTACCAAGTAACTTAAAACCGGGTTATGCCCTACTACCATGATCTCCTTTTTATCTTCTTCCAGGTTTTTGAGCCAATCCAACATCCCACCCATCGGCATGCTGTAAAATGCCTCTAAAGCATCAATATTTCTCTGATCAAAATGCATTTGGTCAGCAAGAATATGTGCCGTTTTTTTTGCTCGCTCTGCACTGCTACACACAAAATAGTCGGGTTTAAACTCACTTTCATACAACTTACGACCTTGCTTGTTGGCATAAACCATACCCTTTTCAGTAAGTGATCGGTCAAAGTCTTTACGTGAGGAGGCAATACTTTCAGCTTCAGAATGCCTTACAATCAGTAGTTTTTTAGTCATATCGGGATAATCTTTCAGTATTTCTTTAAAAAAATTAATTTACATAAATATTATAAGCGATCTTCCAACTTCAATTGATATTCCCAAATTTCTCCTCCTTCTACTTTATCACTATCTCTTACTGCTATACCTTGCTTTCCTCTAACTACAATTTCACCTTGCTCACCTTTAAGAATAGTGCTTGCAAATACGGGTGTTTTTGCAAATACAGGAATCATTTCAATAATATTTCCTTTACTATCCAAATGAACGATTAATACATTCATACCACCGGCTTCAATAGCCTCACTATTAATAAACTCATTGTCTACTGTTTTAAGGGTAATGAAGTTTAATACCATGATAAAGCCGTCTTCAATAGGAGTTGCCGTACCATAAAGCCCTTTTACCCCTATCGCACTCCTTCCTAGTTCTTTGCCTATCATGTTCATTCGTATGATCATACAATTCTCGAATTGACCATAGCTATCTTTATTTTGATTACCCTTAGCTATTAACAAAATCTCTTCTTCTTGTTCAGAAAAAAGTATTGCCCTGGGAACAATTCCTTTTTCTAAATCTTCATCAAATAAAAGTACTCCATCTTTATCTATTCCAACAATGCGATATTCATTTTTTATACCTTGTGAGGCTTTCAATATGAGAAATATCCTTTTTCTAGAGTCGGTCACCATCGCACTTATTTCAGCATTATAAGGTACTGAACCAGCTAAATGCATAAATTTTCTAAGCCAAAAAACATTTTTCTGTTTATCTATTTTTGCAACAAATACATCTTTTTTTCCAGCAAACTCAGAAGGGGAATTGCCAAATGCGATTAATCTATCATTATCTACTGGAAGCGTTTCAGCAACAGCATATCCACCAAATGCAATAAGAGAATCTTTATTAACAAACTGTAAACCCAAGTCAATTTTAGCAACTCTGGTATTTATTGCCGAAAATGTATTCCTTTTGGGTTCATTTAAAGCAACCTCAGTGAAAGACTGCTTATATCCATTTCCAGCTAGCACACCAGCTTTTAAACTCTGGAATTCACTGTCCCAAAATATCTCTTCATTTTGTAAATATTGGTTTAGTCCTTCTTGGCTATTAAAAACCGTGTTAAAATAAGTGCGGTAATGATCATACCCTTCGTTAGTAATTCTAATATTCTTTAAGACTTCTCTACTACTTTCTATCACATTGCGTATGACTTTGCCACTATCTTGTGTAAAATCAAATTCATTATCCATAATCTTTGAAAGATAATCCGCTTTCAACTTCTTGTACATTAATACTTTAGCGGCCAATGAGTTACCATCTAACTGAAAAAGCTTAAATATAAGTGGAGAGGCGTCAAAATAATCTAGTTGACTGAGAACTGCGTTATCCATGTAATAGCGATTAATCATTGCTGAGAGCCTCGCATCTGCATCGAGAATATTTTTTCTGAGTGGTAAGATTTCCGCTCTTATAAAATTCATTGATTTTTTTGCCCAATCTCCATAGTCATACAAAGTGATACTATAGTCGTTAAATGAAGTGGCAGAAACTTTTTGAGCATTGAAGCCTTCAAATGGTCTAAATATAAAATCCTTTTTTCTTGAAGTTGGAAAGTGTTTTTCTAGTAATTCATTTACCTGTTTTATATTGGCATGCATATTATCGGAGTGGCTTATTAGCTCATTCAAAGT
>JBCDJE010000801.1:0-2253 GCA_038748185.1 Bacteroidota bacterium | reverse complement strand
TTTTCATCAATAAAAAAAGTTATACCCAAGAATGTAACCTTACTTGAGTATAACTTTAAAAAATTTCAATTTCTCATTATACTTTACTGTATTCTTACAAAATCACCTGAGTTGAATCCATTACCACTGATAATACTACATTGAGAAGCTTTTCCATCACCAATATTGGGGTTAGTAACTTTAATTTCTCCAACTTTGGTATCCATACTTCCAAGAGAAAGCCCCGTATCAGGATCAATTAAATCTTCTCCTTTTTGATATATCATAAACACATTTCCTGCTGAAACACCGTGTTCTGCACCTACGTTAATAAATACAGCATTATTTTTCTGTGTAACAACTTTAGCCTGCCAGGTAACATTAGGAATATTGTTATTCACCATATCTACAATATCTTCTACTGCATCTCTGGCTGCTTTTCCTACTAAAGATTCATCGAAAGACTTTTTGTCTTTAAAACTTACACCTCTTGCATTAAATTTAAGACCTTTAGTACTTTCCTCTTTTCTTACGTTATCAGCGGCTATAATTTCTGCTGTGGTGGTATTTACTAGTCGGCAGTCAATACCTACTGTAGAAGATTGTGTTCTCACACCTAGTCCTACCCCCTTCAACCTACCCCCTGTTGAATTATCTTTATAACCAAATTCAGTTACTGCACCTACTACTGCCAATTCAACTCCTAATACTTTTCCTATTTGTGCGGCACTTTGCGGGGTAACCACACCTGATGCACCTAATTTTTGTTCTGCTAGTATTTTATCTAATTCTTGGCGCTCAATTACTATATACTCTCCTGATTTTACTAATTCAGTGGTGAGCATATCAGCCATGCCTTCTCCTACTCCTTTATTATTCCACCATCTCCAACTTTTATCTGTCTTGTCTTCAAAAACAAATACAGCTATTCTCTTTTTTAGCTTCATCTCTTGGGCAAATGTGCTAAAAGTGTTGAAGGCAAATAGGGCAATAAATACGATAAAAAAGTAGCGTGATCTTCTATAAAAACTCATGGTAACTTTAAGATTTGACATAATTCATGTTTCATAATAAATATACGAAACTTTATATCAAATGTATTCAGAAAGTAAACCATTGTCATAGAAAAGAAGCTATAAAGTGCCGTAAAGCTATTTTTTATATTACAGCTTAAAGCATTTCCTATCAGCATTATAGTAACAAAACAACTTTTTATTAGCTGTTTATTTAAGAAAAGTTTAACTTAAGTAAATTGCTCTTAAGGAGTAAAAAGAATCCAAATAATGATACTTGCAGCTAAAACTAGTACATACGGAAATAGGCATTCCCATACATCAATCAACTTTCTTTGTCTATTATTTTCCATTGGCAAAGTATTTTCTTTCTTTTTCCAGTACTAAAGAAGTGCCATATAATCATAGCCCATTGACTATCAGTTTTTTAAACAAAAAAAAACTACAGCTAACAAAAAGACAGATGTACGAAAATGACCATGAGATATAGAAAACGTACATTTTTATGGGCTCACTATTTTAAAGATATTCTAATGTAGTGCTGATCTGATTTCCAATCCATTCAATATTTCAGCTTCTTTCAAAATCAACGCTTCCAATTGCTTATAAACAGCTGATTCGTCAAAGTACTTCAGTGCCATCTTCACAAAGATATTCCCATGTTTAGCTTCAGATGCCCAGAGTACTTTATAAAAACGGCTGAGTTCGGGATCTTCTAATACTTCGCTTACCAACTTAAAGCGTTCGCAGCCTCTACACTCTATTATTGAGGCAATTAATAGCCTATCTCTAAATCTGATATCCGGCGTTCCACCATGTGTTAAAGCCATGAGCTGTTTAATGTAAATATCTTGCTGCATATCTTTTGCAAGCCCAATTCCCTTCTTTTCCATTAAGTTGTAAACTTGCTGAAAGTGCTCTAGTTCTTCTATTGCGGTTTCAACCAGTTCGGGAATAATTTCGTAACGGTCAGGATATTTAGCCACAAAACTCATTGCCATAGCCGATGCTTTTCTTTCACAATCGGCATGGTCTTGTAAAAATGATGGAAAATCTTTCATTACGCAATCCAACCAAGCTTTACTCGACTCACAAGCTAATTCAATAGAGTATTTCATTTTAGTGTATTATATTAAGCTAATAAATGGTATATATAAAATTAATACGAATAATATTCTTCTGCTATTTTAAGGAACATTTAATAATGTAGTATTTTTTTAGCCAAAATTTTATATAACTACTAAGCTTTAGGTTTTTAAAA
>JBCDJE010000800.1:0-2257 GCA_038748185.1 Bacteroidota bacterium | reverse complement strand
TTTATCTCAACTTAAGGTTGTGGTGTATTCCCCACAGTGCTAAGAGCCCTTAATTTCTCGCAATAACGGAGAATAATTGTACTTTTCGTAAAATTTATTGTATTATTACTGACTCTAGCCAGAATATACTAAAAATAAGACACTTTCCGAGCTTTTGAGTTATCTATGCATGAGTTTATGCTTTTCATCCAAGAGAGTTTAACTACTATGCAAAAATGGTATCTGCGCTTCTATAGGGTTCACGTGCCATGTTGCAATTAGGGTAACTAAGAATAGTGTAAAATGGAATAAAGTTGTTAGCATAATCATAAGTGGTCAAGACCAACTAAAAGTAGCTGCCTAGAGGAAGTTTGATCTGCACCCGAGTTAAACTTTAATGAAATTATTACTTTGGGAGTTGCTGTATATTTCTAGAGCTAAAACCTATATCTAAGATTATATAAGAAATTGGAATCATAAGGCGATTCATTTAGAACTTCCCATTTCGCTCAGTTATAACATTCTTTAGTAATATTTTTCACTGTAAAGAAACAGTTCTATTGAATATTTATCATATAGTTATGTTCATATATCTCCTTTAAGTGCTTTAGCTATTACTTCACCTTTACTATTCACTTGTAATTTTTTATAGATATTCTTTATATGGAAACGGACGGTATCTACAGAAATAAATAATTTATCAGCAATGAGCTTGTAGCTAAGACCGTCTACCAAACCATCTACAATATCATTTTCTCTATCTGAGAGTTGTTCTTTCAATTTTTTGCTTGGAGAGTTTTTTTTAAAATGTTTGATTACTTTTCTGGCTATTTGAGGAGACATAGGTGCGCCTCCATTATGTAAGTTAATGATACCTTGTTTTACTTCGTTAAGCGGAGTGTTTTTAAGAAGATAACCAGTAGCACCAGCACAAAGTGAGTCAAATATTTTATGTTCATCATTGTATATGGTAAGCATTATAATATCAGTTTGCTCAAACTTTTTTTTCAGTAAATAAATCCCTTCAATACCAGATTTGCCAGGTAGGTTAATATCCATCAATACAACGTCAGGTACATATCCATTTTCCACTTTTTCCATGATTGCCTCAACAGAGCCAAATTCGCTTACTGTGTCAAACTCTTTGCAAGCGCTTAAAAAGAATGATAAAGCTTTTCTTATCTCTATATCATCTTCTACCAATGCTATTTTCGGTATCATATATTTATCTTTCTAACTATACTTCAAGTTCTACTTTTAAAATAAGAAATACAACTGCATGTTGATGTGGTATTAAAGTCCTATTCCTTGCAATATAATTGAGAGTCCATTCTTTTCTTTCATCTGTAAATCCGCTTCTAATTTTTTAGCTCTTTGTTCTATGTTTCGCAGACCATTACCCAATTCATTCTTTTTGTCTTTAGGCAACCCGCTGCCGTTATCAATAATCAATACATCGATTTTATGATTTTTAGCAATGAAAGAAATATTGACCTTGGTTGCATTGGCATGTTTAATAATGTTATTGATAGCCTCTTTACATATCAAGTATATATGCTGTCTTTTCTCAGCGCTAATGGAGGCATCCATATCTATACCCTCTTTTTTAAAATTAACCTCAATGTCTTTTTTTGAGAGCATATCCATAGCAAATTCTTGAATTTTGCTGATAAGATTGCCCATGCTATCGTTACGTGCATCTATCGCCCATACAATATCTGCTAGATTTCTCAATGTATCTCTCCCCATAGAAGCTATTTTTTGTAATAATTGACCACTTTCGGTTGTCTGCTGTTTACTCGCGTTTAGCAAATCTGCATAAAGGGAAATTTTAGTCAGCGTAGCACCAATATCATCATGCAAGTCGCTGGCAATTCCAACTCTCAATCTTTCTACTTCTAATGCTCTTTCTAGCCTAAAGCGGTGTAATCCATAAAGAATAGCTAGAAAGAACAATATTGCCAAAAGTGTAAACCACCATGTGTGCCAAAAGGGAGGTTCAATTACTACGGCTAATTGCGCAGTAGAGTCACTCCATTTACCTATATTATTCGTTGCTTTTACCTCAAAATAGTAGGTGCCGGGATCAAGGTTAGAAAATGCAGCGAATCGTCTTTTGCCAGAAAAAATCCAATCATCATCAAATCCCTTTAGTCGGTACGCATAGCGGATATATTCTGAATAAGTTAAATTAACTGCAGAAAATTCAAATGATAAATAGCTTGCAGTGTATGGTAAAATTATTTTCTTTACAGAAGAAACAGCACTTTCAGGATAG
>JBCDJE010000799.1:0-2264 GCA_038748185.1 Bacteroidota bacterium | reverse complement strand
TTTGCCTTTAAAACAGAGATTAGTTGGTGGATATTTGCCTTGGCTGGAGGAGTTACTTTAGCCATTGCATTGATTACCATAAGTTATCAAACGATAAAAGCGGCTTTGGCTAATCCGGTAGATGCTTTGAGAAACGAATGAATGATTGAAAGAATAACATCATAATTGTATAATATCAAAAAAAAGAAGTAATCACTATAATTCATTAATCATGGTCAGACATTATTTTACCATAGCCTGGAGAAACCTAACGAGGAACAAGTTTTTCAGTGTAATTAACATTATAGGTTTTGCCATAGGGATTACTTGTTCCCTACTACTTTGTGCTTACAGTTGGCAAGAACTTCATTATGATGAATTTCATGAGAAAAAAGACCGTATATTTCTAGTAGGAGTTCAAAGTAAAGACAGTGAGGAAGAATGGGAAGGCGGTTGGACTACTCCTCCATTAGGTCCTGCTTTGCAGGAGTATTTTGCCGAAATCGAAGATTTTACTCGTATTTGTTTTTGGTTTGATGAGGTATTGGTTACCTATGACGAGAATAAATATATTGAAAAGGGAATTATTGGAGCCGATTCTTCTATATTTAATTTATTTACTATCCCATTTATAGTTGGTAACCCAGAAACAGCCCTCTCTCAGCCTAATTCCATTGTAATAACCCAATCCGCTGCAAAAAAATATTTTGGTAAGCAAGATCCTATGGGGAAAACATTACAATTCAATCATTTCTTTAATGAATGCATTGTAACCGGTGTGGTAGAAGATTATCCAGATGATAGTCATCTAGATTTTGAAATCTTACTTTCTTTATCTTCTTTAAATACAATCAATTTTAACTTTGAAACCAGTTGGCAAAATCACACATTTTCTACCTATGTATTGCTAAAAGAACGCGTACAAGCTCAACAGGTAGCCCTCCGCTTTCAAGATTTTTTGAAAGATCGCTATGAACCCTATTTAGTGAGAACTTACCAGAAAACGTATGAGGAGATGTATCAAAATGGTGATTACTACCGCTTGTTTTTTAAACCTTTAGAAGAAGTATATCTCAGTAATTTAATTTTTGAAAATGAAGAAGGAAAAAAATCACAACTCTATATTTTATTTGTAGTAGGTATCGCTATCTTGCTTTTAGCAGGCATTAATTATGTAAATTTATCAACAGCCCTTTCTACAAACAGGGCAAAGGAAATCGGTATCAGGAAAACCCTAGGTAGCCAACGTTCTTCACTGATCAAGCAGTTTATTTTAGAATCTGTATTGATTACGATAACAGGATTGATCATGGGTATTTTCCTTTTGGAAATGAGTATCCCATATTTCAATGAGTTAACAGGTAAAAACCTTCATTTTGATATCTCTAATCCACTTCAATTACTTGCACTTTCATTATTTGCCCTTGTTATTGGTGTTTTAGGCGGGTTGTATCCTGCTTTGGTTATATCTTCTTTTAAACCAATTTCTATTTTTGGATACTCTAAACAAACCAAAAGTGGGAAAGCTATTTTTCGTAATACATTGGTAGTGTTCCAGTTTGCCATTTGTATTATCATGATTATCAGTACATTGCTGGTGCATAAGCAACTTAACTTTATGCAAAATAAGAGCTTGGGATTTGATACGGAGCAGGTGCTGATAGTTAAAAGACCCAGTTTACTTAATAAAAACCAAGAAGCGTTTAAATTGAAATTGTTGAAAAGACCCGATGTAAAAAGTGTTTCTTTCACTAATACAATACCAGGTCGACACTTTGATGGTCATGGTCAACATTTTTTGGGAGACCCAGCAAATCTTGTACCTACTATCCATCCTTTAATAGCTGATAACGGCCTCTTGGAAGCCTTAAATCTTAAGGTAGTGCAGGGGGAAAAATTTGATCCGGCGCACCCCGATCGAAAAGTAGCTTTAATAAACCAAGCTGCTGTAGAACAATTACAGCTCGACAATCCCCTCAGTTTGGTACTCGATAATCATACTATGGGAAAGGAGCCTTACAATATTATTGGAGTGGTGAAAGATTTTCATTTCAATTCCTTTCACCATCAAGTAGAACCCTTAGTAATTTTTCCGCTGAACGATTTACAAGATCACCGCTTCGGATATATCCTAATAAAAATGCAAAGCAGTTCATTACAAGAAACCTTAGAAACAGTAAAAACGCAATGGCAAAACCTCTCTAACCATAGTCCTTTCGACTATACTTTTTTAGACGAAGATTTTAATAGACTATTTGAGAATGAACGGGTAACAGCAAAAGTAT
>JBCDJE010000798.1:0-2269 GCA_038748185.1 Bacteroidota bacterium | reverse complement strand
TAGTTAGAGGATCTCATGGGAGATTAACTGAAGCATCTGAGGAACAGGCTATTTTTATGAGTAAAAACCCTAGCTTAAATCTTCAGAAGCCGCTTGAACCAACTAATATCTTTGATCTTTTTCAATCAAAAATGCTTTGGAGAATAAGATCAAAGATATTAGTTGGTTCAAGCGGCTTCTGAAGATTTAAGCTAGGGTTTTTACTCATAAAAATAGCCTGTTCCTCAGATGCTTCAGTTAATCTCCCATGAGATCCTCTAACTAATTCTGGCGTTAGGGGGATTACATCCATTAAATACCTAAAACCGAGCTTTTTCTTAACTAGTTTGCTGCCTACTTTAAACAAAGGGAATTTAATTTCAGGGTCAAGAAACATCTCTACTGGGTCATATCCCGGTTTCCTGTGAATATCAACAGTTCTGGCAAAATCAGGAGCTTTTTTGTCGTCTAACCAGTAATAATATGTAAACCAAGATTTGCCATCGGCAACGGCAACCAACTCTCCGCTTCTAACATGGTCTATATGATGTTCTTTCTTTCCAGCTTTATCTAATACCATTTCAATACCAGCGGTATCTTGCAGTAGCTTTTTTATCTCAGGTAGTAAATCAGGTTCATTTACATATATATGTGCTATTTGGTGATCCGCAACAGCAAATGCCTTTGATGTTCCGGCATCTAAATATTCTAGTCCTAAATCTTCTTTTATAGATAAATATCCTTCCTTTCTTAGTATTCTATTGATGTTGATCGGTTGACTTACATTTCCAATTCCATATTCTGATAATATGATTACTTCTACATCACGATCTTCATAAAAATTTACTAGGTCTTTACAAACTGTATCAATCTCAACTAAATCATTAGCAATTTGGGGAGCATCTTTACCATACCTTTGCATATTATAATCTAGATGTGGCAAATAAATCAGCGTGAGTGTAGGTTGTTTGTTTGTTTCTATAATCTTTGAAGCTTCTGCAATCCACTTACTGGAATTGATAGTAGTTTTGGGACCCCAAAATTCAAAAAGAGGGAAGATTCCCAATTGGTGTTGAAGCTCACTTCTTAAATTCATGGGTTTTGTATAGACATCAGGTAATTTTCTGCCATCTGCAGGGTATAGCGGTCTTGGGGTTACAGCGTAATCTACTGAAGAATACATATTATACCACCAAAACATATTTGCACAGGTAAAATCAGGATTTTTTTCTTTTGCTACATCCCAAATCTTTTTTGCCTGCACCAAGTGGTTTGACTGACGCCAAAATTTAATCTCACATTCATCTCTAAAATACCATCCATTGCCCACTATGCCGTGTTCTGAAGGCCATTTACCAGTTAAATAAGTGTATTGAGCAGTACATGTCACAGCAGGTAAAACAGGTTTAATATTTATTGCTTTCCCATTTTTTTTCCACTGTTTTAGAAAGGGTGTATCAGCGCCAATTGAGCCAAGTGTTAGTCCAACTAAATCTATAACAACTGTCCTTTTCATCTTATATCATTAAAATAAATGGCGTAATAAATTTTAAATTGAAAAATAAAACTGATTGAAAAATTTAAAAAAATAGCACATTATTGTATCGTACATATTATATCCTAAATAATTGATTATAAGGAGTTTATATTTGCATTATAAATAAGAGATTTCTGTTTTGAAGTTTTAACTTCTCAATCTAATTAACATCTATTTGCAGACTGTAAATGTAATTTTTGCAAACTTAATCAATACTTCCTCGTAAAACGTGTCAACAATATTTTTTCAGAAAATTAACTAAAATGAAAAAAATAGTAATTATCACATTAGGAATATTATTTTCTAATTATGCATTTAGCCAAATGGTGATAAATCCACAAGTAGGTATCACTTCATCTACACTGAGTACTGATCCTGAAGGAGTTGAGACATCAGGAAGAGTTGGCTATACTTTTGGCGGAAGCGTCCGAATGGGAGATAAAATTTACTTTAATCCAGGATTATTTTGGGTAAGATCAAGCACTGAACTATCAACAAAAACTGAGTTAGAAGAGACTACCTTTGGCGAAATTAGAGATAATGCCTCTATAAATATGATTCATATTCCTGCTCAGGTTGGGTACAAATTAATCAATACTGAACCTTTTGCTTTGCGCTTGGCTGCCGGTCCTTCACTTTCTTGGGTTACCAATATAAAAGATAATGACCTTGGTTTTACCAAAGAAAACTATAATGAAAGAATTTGGGGTGCAAAAGCCGGAATAGGGGTAGATATTCTTTTTCTTACAGTTG
>JBCDJE010000797.1:0-2270 GCA_038748185.1 Bacteroidota bacterium | reverse complement strand
TAATACTTTAATAATTTGTAAGAAGTATTAGTTCTGTTTAATAATGCATTTTGTTGCGCAAACAGTTCTAAAATTTATATAGGAAGAAAAACTCGCATTTATACTAACCTTTTCTTTGAAGGGCTTTGTAGATATAATTTCACATATTAACTATTAGTAGAAAAACAGGCTAACTTTCTTTTAACTTTATACTTTATTGAAAGTAAATTACCTTAAAAAGATAGGTTTTTAATAAAAGAGGGCAGACATCATAAAAGTACCAGGAGCGGGACTTGAACCCGCACGCCCCAAGGGGCACAAGATTTTAAGTCTTGCGTGTCTACCAATTCCACCATCCCGGCAAAAATTAGTTTAATAAAAAACCCAACTTCTATTGGGCTTTAAATTAGAGCGGGAGACGAGATTCGAACTCGCGACCCCCACCTTGGCAAGGTGATGCTCTACCAGCTGAGCTACTCCCGCTTAATTAATTTAGGTGTGCAAATATATAAGCCTCTTTTAAACAATCACAAAGTTTAAATAAATTTTTATCTATTTTTATTTAAAAAATACTCCAGCTAGCCAATTGACTAATAAAATTAGGAATAACATCTGGTTGAATGCTAACACTAGCTATTACGCCGAAAAGTGCGCCAAAGAAATGTGCATCATGTCCAATCCCATCCATTTGTTCGTTTTTAGCCATGTAATATGAATAAGCCATATATAAGGTGGCGAAAATAAAACCGGGAATAGGTATTGGTAAAAGTATAGGTCTTAACGATACAAGTGGATCGAACATTATGTAAGAGATTACTACTGCTGATGTGCCTCCGGAAGCTCCTAAAGCATTATATCCAGGATTATCTTTGTGTTTGATAAAAGAAGGAATATCTGCAACAATAATGGCAACTAAATAAAATAATATATAGTAAAGGCTGCCATTGCTCCCTAGATTATAGGTAAACACAGGCTCTAATAAATTGCCAAATAAATAAAGTGTAAACATATTAAAGAAAAGATGCATCCAGCCACCATGTATAAACCCTGAAGTAATAAAGCGGTAGTATTCATTATCTCGCAGCATCTTGTAAGGATTGAGCATAAGCTTATACTTTAGCTCAACTCTATTTTCTACATAGAAGCTTATTGCAATAGTGATTATGATAAGAATAGTATTAAAGCTATATTCTTGAACTTGCATCATGTTTTTTTACGAACTTTCTTATGTAAAATTAAAAGGATTATTTAGATATCACTATTGGAAAATCTTGACCGGAACTATACGCTGTGGGATATTGCGTTACACCTTTATATAGTTCACTCATTTCAGGAATACGTGTTTCAAGAAAAGTTCTTAATTCTCCCACAGTAATCTTTTGGTCTGAAATGCCTGTGTCGGCATCTCCTTCTAGCGCTTTTAAGATACAATAGGTAAATACACCATGCCCAAGAGATTCTACTTCTGTGGCATATTGTTTAGAGCCACTTGCCGCTATTAAAGCTACCCCTGTACTTCTCGCCAGTTGTATCATCGCTTTTTCTTCTACTGGTCCTCTAAATGAAAAGACTTCAGTTGCTCCACCTGACTGGCAAGCATCTAATAAAATAAGTTGTTTTTGTGCTCTTACTCTTTTGCAAAAATTGTTAAGTTGGGTGGCAGAAATACCTTTAGCGGTAAGAATTCTTTTATTCCCATACATCTTAGTAACATCAGTAGGGCATAAAAAGTACTCTTCGCTTATATCATCTTGATACATAACACCATGTCCTGCATAATAGAATACAAAAACATCTTCTTCGGTAGCAGTATGAATAATTTTATCAAAAGCGGCAAGGATATTTTCGGCAGTAGCTTTTTTATCATAAAACTCGTAAGTAACAATCTCTTTAAAGATACCATTAGCGCCGTTTCTTATCGCTTTTGTAAATGCCTGTGCATCATCGCGAGCATAATTTAGGTTATATCCATTGTTTTTATATTCATTAATGCCAATTACTAGCATATGTATTTTAGAGCGAGGCACTACAAATGATTTATAAGCAACTTCTATTAGATCGGGGAATGACTCTATTCGTTCATCGTTAAGCGCTATTACTGTTAACCTATTAGTGCCCTCTGCTAGTCTTACATCTAGGTTTAACTGTTTATATTGTTCATCACTGGTTTTAGGTTTAAAATTTCTACCAGTAGTATAGATGAGTTTTCCATTCTGGTAAAGTCTAAGCTCATCAATACCACCTCCTTGGTCGTAGGCTTCAATTTCAACATGTATAATAGAAGAGTCGCT
>JBCDJE010000796.1:0-2272 GCA_038748185.1 Bacteroidota bacterium | reverse complement strand
TGTAAACAGTGTAATAATCCTTTATTCAGTTCGGCTGATAAGTTCGATTCAAGATCAGGTTGGCCTTCTTTCGATGCTATGATAGGCAATGGAGTAAAAGAAGTGCCTGATGCAGATGGTTACAGAACAGAAATAGTATGTGCAAACTGTGATGGACACCTTGGGCATGTATTTAAAAACGAGGGGTTTACATCCAAAATGACTAGGCATTGTGTCAATTCATTAAGCCTTCAATTTTACCCTTTACCAAAAGTAAACAGCAATAAATAAAATCGATATGAAACATTTAATATTTTTAAGCCTAGTGGCTTTACTATTTGTTTTGCCTTCATGCTCGCATGGACAAAAAATAAATTCTACAGCAAAAGCATATGAACATGGTGTATTACTTGTTAAGGAATATATAAAAGACAAAGATCTTAAAGGATTAGATGTAGCTACTTTTGCAGGTGGTTGTTTTTGGTGTACTGAGGCATCATTTGAAAGAATAAAAGGTGTAGAAGATGTAATTAGAGGTTATTCAGGTGGAGAAAAAAAATATCCTACTTACAGTGAAGTGAGTAACAAAAAGACGAAACATGCAGAAGCTATTCAGATATTCTATAATCCTGAAATAGTAAGTTTTGAAACTTTACTAGAAGTATTTTTTGTGGCACATGATCCTACTCAATTAAATAGGCAAGGACCAGATATTGGACCGCAATACCGTTCAGAGATTTTTTACCACGATGAAAGCCAGAAAGAAAAGACTTTAACATATATAGAGAAACTGGATAAAGCCGAAAAGTTTAGTAAGAAGATTGTAACAAAAGTATCTGCTTACAGTGAATTTTGGGTGGCTGAAGGGTATCATCAAAATTATTATGAGTTAAATCCTAACCAAGGTTATATTGCGGCAGTAAGTCGCCCCAAGGTTGAAAAAGTAATTAAAACTTTTCCAGATTTAATTAAAGAAGCATACAAGATGTAATGCTATCAATAAAAAAAGCAGCTTTAAGCTGCTTTTTTTATTCTAAGTTAGCTGGAGCTTCATAAATTTTTTCATATTCTTCCCACTTAGTTTTCTTGTAATGCTCTTCTCCAAAAAAAGTCATTATTTTGTGAAAACTAGTTGGAGGTTGGTAACCGGGAACAGGTGAAAGCATATTTATATCTTCATCCATAAAAACTACAGTAGGATAACTCATTTTTCCCTGTAATAAAGAGGCTGCTAACTCATGATAACCCCTTCTTCCATTAGCTACATATTTAAAAGTATGATCTCTGAATACAATATCTTCTTTCCCTTCGGCATCCATTTTTACTGCATAGAAATGTTCATTCATATATTTTGCAATTTCAGGATTTGAGAAAGTCTTTTTATCCATGGTTTTGCACCAACCGCACCAATCAGTGTATATATCAATAAAAATTTTCTTTTTCTCTCCTTTTTCTATTTTTTCAACTGCTTCTTGCCAAGTCATCCAATTAATTGCCTGTGGTTCATTGTCGCTTTCTGGCGACATATTGAAAGACAATGAGATGCCTAGTAGAAATGTAAGGAGAAATAATTTTAAAATAGATAGAAGTTTCATGGTTCTGATGATTTATAAGATGCCGTTTTTACTACAAATAAGACAAAAAGTATTACACAATGTTTGCATAATCAAAGGTAATACAAAATAAAAAGTTAGAAAATTCCAAAATATAAAAGCCTGTTCATTAAAACGAACAGGCCAATGTATTTATATGTAGCTGGTCTTAATTCTGTTCAGCCCCACCCATCGTGCCAGGGTTATAATAAAATCTTTCTTTAACAATTAAATCTCCTTCCCAATATTGTACTGCAACTTCTTCCATTTTTACCCTTCCACCTTCTTTAAAAGTTACATCCATCCAAGAAGCAACCATTGTAATCTTATCTTCTTCATTAGCGGTAATACCATCAACACCTCCTCCATGTGTTTCTTGAATACTTTCCATAAATTTTTTCTCAAACTCGCGATTATAATCTTTCCCTTTTCTTACCTCTCCGGTAGCTTCTATCATCTCAATATCATTGTGATAAAATTTTTCAAAGGCTTCCATCATCTGGCCTTGATTCATCATAGAATACAATTCTTGTACTTTTTTTAAATAACTCATTAGTGAAAAAAAATTTAAATGTACTAAAATTTGAATAGGACAATGAATATAGCAAAATTTGTTTACAAAATAAACAAATGATAAATAAAATATCTTTTCTGTATCACATTAATCTATTATCCATATTATTTTCTAATGGTGATATCTG
>JBCDJE010000795.1:0-2273 GCA_038748185.1 Bacteroidota bacterium | reverse complement strand
ATTATCCCAATTTCTTCAACATTAATAATCTAAAATCTATCGCTTCCTCACCGGGAATTTCTAATGCTTTCAATGTTAAAATGCCTTCTCCTTTTTGTAGATGTATTTTACCAATATTTAAAGGTTTAAAGTCTTTTATAAAAGATTCTCCCCTTTTATATCGGTCATATTCTTTGCCCAAAAAAGGCGAATCAAAAGCTTCTGAGATTTCAAAGGCTAACTCAGTATCCATAAAGTTCAGTGTCATTTTTCCACCTACATTTTCAGGGCTACAGGTGTAATAGATAGTTACCTCATAGTCTGCATCTTCCTGTACTTCTACATCCCAGGTAATTTCATCTTTAGTACTTGTCCAATTCGTAAAATAGGAGCAATTAGGCCAGCGATTCGACCTTTGTATAGTTCCATGAGCAATGCCGTCACGAGCAGGTATCTGATAATGTACATAATCGGGATGTCCGATTGGGAATGTACGTAAATCTTCTTCAGGCAATTCTACGAGCACATTATTCTCCCAATTAGTTTTAGTAGCTAGTAAAGCTTGTAATATTGCTGGGTTTTGCTCAGAAATATCCACTTTTTGGCCAGGATCAGCCAACATATCAAATAAGTGGTTTTCATGATCAAGTCTGTATTGCTGGTTTCTCACACTTGTTTTTCCTTTCCAATGGCTAACAATTGCACGCTCCTGCCAATCAGGACTCTCTTCTAATAATAGCGGTTTTAGACTTTTCCCATCAAGAGGTTTTTTATATTGAGACTGCATTTCAGCAAAATCAGTTAATGTAGGCAATAAGTCTAAAGAAGAAGCAATTTGGTTAATCTTTTTACCTCCCTCAAATTTTCCTTTCCATTGCATAATTAAAGGGGATCGAACACCTCCCTCATCTGTTGAGCCTTTCCTTCCTTTCATGCCATCATTCCATCTATATGAATTGGGCCCATTATCCGAAAGATAGATCACAATGGTATTTTCTTCTAAACCTTGGGCTCGTAGTGTTTCCATTACCTTTCCTACATTCCAATCAATATTTTCACACAACGCCAACGCAGCACGGGTAAATACCAGATCTTCTTCAGCAGGATCGCGATGCAAGTCAACCAGTTCCTTGTCTTTAAACTTATCCCACCATTTGTCAGGCACTTGCATAGGGCTATGAGGTGTATTATAAGGTAAGTATAAAAAGAAAGGATTTTCTTTATTCTCTTCAATAAAAGAAACTGCTTTATCGGTAAAATCATCGATAATAAAACCTTCTCCTTTTACAATTTCTCCGTTTCTTTCTAACATAGGGCTAAAATAATTTCCCCAATGCCCAGAGCAGAAACCATAATAATCGTCAAACCCTCTACCATTAGGATGATAAGGATACTGCATACCACTATGCCACTTGCCATAACAAGCCGTGTTATAATTATTTTCTTTCAGGTAGTCGGCTATAGTTACTTCGTCAAGGTCTATTCTTTCACCTCCTGCTGATGTAGAATACACGCCACTGCGCACGGCATATCTTCCGGTAAGAATTTCTGCTCGAGTAGGAGAGCAAACAGGGCTCACATAAAAACGATCGAAAGCTACTCCATTTTTTGCTAAAGCATCAATATTAGGCGTACTAAGGTTACGATTTCCATTGATACTCAAATCTCCCCAACCTTGGTCATCAGTTAGAATCAATACGATATTAGGCGGTTTATTAGCTTTCTTTTCTTCTGTAGGTTTTTCGCAACTACTTAACAATAGAAAAATTAAGCTTACAAAAAATAGATTCTTCATTTTCGATAAATTATACTAATTCACATTTTAAATTTCTATACGATTATAAACGTTTTCACCATGAATTGCCACAGAGTTTTGACCTTTCATCTGCATCAAAGTAAGAGACGTTTTAGCCTCTCAAAACTGATTATTTGCTACTATCAGCGACAATTTTGATTCAGAGACTTTTAAGTATTCTTTAAGTTTTATTTTTATCACTGTATCAAAAGACGATGTAAGTAAAATAACCATCTTTCAAAAGCTTCTTCTTTTTACAAATAAGTTTTTTATGGCAATTGACTAATCTGATTAAGTTAATCATTAAAGAACCTAACCCTTCTCTTTTACAAAAATTAGTTGGCCTTTACTTCCTGATTTTTCTCTTTCTTCTATTTCAAATTTATCAATTGATTTGATGAGCGGAGTTAGTTTTTGAAAACCATAATTCCTTGAATCAAAGTTAGGTTGTTTCTTTTGCAGTAGACTTCCTACATCTCCTAAGAAAGCCCAACCATCT
>JBCDJE010000794.1:0-2275 GCA_038748185.1 Bacteroidota bacterium | reverse complement strand
GTTTCAATAATTACAGAAAAATCCCTAGATGATCTTGATAATTTAGTAGATGAAATAGAGATTACGATTTCATTTCAAGATGGTGATGGTGATTTAGGGCTTGATAAAAATGGTATTGATAAAGGAAATCCTATTTATAGTGATACCTTAAAAAATGAAAACGGTGAAATAATTTTTGATGAAGAGGGTAATATAATCCCAAATAAATTTGGGAAAAACTTTTTTATAGATGTTTATAAAGAAGTAGATGGTGTGTATCAATTAGTTGTATTTCCTGGAAATCAAGGATTTAGTGGAGATTTTCCTCTACTAAATGTTCCTCCAGACAATGAAACAGCACTTGAGGGAGAAATAACTTATTCATTTCAAGTTCCAGTAAATCAAGGTATTATCTTTGAAGGAGATGTACTAAAGTTTGAAATTCATATTGCAGACAGGGCTAAAAATCTAAGTAATATTGTAGAAACTACTCCAATAATATTAGGACAATAATTTATTTTTACTATTACTAAATGATGCTATGTTTATCCTTTTTCCTCTCGTTTTCTAGCCAAAAATGAAACAATCAATACCTTTGCAGGTATGAAAAATTTGTTAGATGAATTGGCTTGGAGGGGAATGGTACATGATACTACTCCTGATTTGGTATCTCACTTTAATAAAGGATTGGTTAAGGGTTATATTGGTTTCGACCCCACAGCAGCCTCTTTACATATTGGCAATTTAGCTACTATCATGCTTTTAAAGCATCTTCAATTGGCAGGACATCAACCTTATGCTTTAGTTGGAGGAGCAACTGGTATGATTGGTGATCCATCAGGTAAATCAAAAGAACGTAATCTGCTCGATGAACCAACACTTAGAAGTAACCAAGCAGGTGTTAGAAGCCAATTGGAGAAGTTTCTAGATTTTGATTGTGGCGAGAATTCAGCCAGAATGATCAATAATTATGATTGGTTCAAAGAAATTGGTTTCTTAGATTTTTTGAGAAATGTAGGAAAGCATCTCTCAGTAAACTATATGATGGCAAAAGATTCTGTAAAAACAAGAATTGCTGCTGAAGGAAAAGGTATTTCATTTACAGAGTTTTCTTATCAATTATTACAAGCTTACGATTTTTGTCATTTATTTAAAGAAGAAGGTGTGACTCTGCAAATGGGAGGTTCAGACCAGTGGGGCAATATTACTTCAGGTACTGAGCTAATAAGAAGGATGGAAGGATGTGAAGCTTTTGCACTTACTACACCACTTCTCACTAAAGCTGATGGAAACAAATTTGGGAAAAGTGAAGCAGGAAACGTTTGGCTTGATCCCAATCTTACTTCACCTTATAAATTTTACCAATTTTGGTTAAACATTGCTGATACTGAGATAGCGAAAGTGCTTCGTGTATTTACATTGCTCCCCAAACTAGAAATTGAATCGCTGGAGCAAGAGCATGCTACAAACCCTAATGCTTTGAAAAAAATTATTGCCAAAGATATTACGATAAGGGTGCATAGTGAGAAAGATTACCAAAATGCCGTAAATGCTTCTGAGATTCTTTTTAAAAAGTCAGGTGTAACAGAAATTTTACAGACCTTAGATGAAAAACTGTTGTTAGAAGTCTTTGAAGGCGTAGATCGTTATAATGTATCAAGAGATGCTTTGTCTGTAAAACCTAACATACTCACCTTTTTGGCCGAACAAACAAGCATATTCTCTTCTAAAGGAGAAGCAAGGAAAATGATATCAAACGGTGGTGTAAGCATTAATAAGCAGAAAGTTAATGATATTAATGCAATAGTAGACTTTACATTATTACAAGATAAGTATCTACTTGTGCAAAAGGGAAAGAAAAATTATTTTCTTGTTGAAGCTAATTAAAAGTTATAGCTAATTTTAAACCTAAGCCACTTTTTTAAGGTGGCTTTTTTCATTTTAAGAAGTATTATATGAATTATTTACTCAAAGGATTAATGCTCCTTATGTTATTCTTTGTCATAGGAGAGACGGTCAGTTATTATTTCAATATACCAATACCTGGTAACGTGATAGGTATGCTTTTGATATTTGTGGGACTGTATATGGGTATTGTAAAAGAAAATGAGATTGAAAATATTGCTAAGCAGCTTATTAAACTACTCAACTTATTTTTTATACCTGCAGGAGTAGGACTATTAGCCCACGAAAAACTTATACAAGAGAATTTATTAATAATTATTACTTCTTCAATAATAAGTTCCTTAGTATTAATGTTCGTTGCTGCAAAGGTTTTTTTAATGATGAAAAAATG
>JBCDJE010000793.1:0-2282 GCA_038748185.1 Bacteroidota bacterium | reverse complement strand
CCCTCACTTATCCACTCAATAGAAGAATTTTCAAAAACTCTTTTCATACCCATCACCTTAGTTTCAATTCGAGTATCATGTGTAAGTTTATAACAATCAAATGACCCTGCTGCAGTTGTAATCGTTTCTTTGCTTTCTACTTTTCTATTAGAGATAGTAGTTGTTGTACCACCACCCATCATGGCAGCAAACGCCGGGTTATCAGATTTCATTTTTACAATAAAAGTAGCATCATTCAGTGTATTTCCTACAGATAGACTACTGGGCATTTCTAAGGCATCTCCTTCAAATTCTATTGATATGTCTCCCATACCTCCTGTTTGTGCAGTCGGTGGAATAAAACGACTCATATCCATTTTAAAGACACCATTTTCACAAACTAATTCTATTTCGTTAGAAAATATTTCATCTTCTTTTTTATCAGATAAAACTACTTCTGCAGTCATTACTTGTCCAGATGCAGTCTTTTGAACGGACTTTATAGTCATTTGCTGTGTTGAATTACCTTTACCTTTAGCATTAAAATATGTATGTTCAACAACAGTTCCTTCAGAATAACTGAAGTAAGGGTTACAATCTTGTGCATTAAGATTTATGCTAAATAAAAATAGACTTGTAATGAGGGGAAATAAATATTTCATATGTATTTTTTTTTAATTAATCTTCTAAAATATACTTAACTTTATGCAATTGAAGGTTAAAAGGTAAGCAGAAATCGAAAAAAATCAGCTTTCAGCTTTCAATTCTGCCAAGATTTCTCTTCCACCATGCGCTAAAACTTTTTCTGCAAGTAATTTACCCCCCGCTTTACTTTCATTCTTTTTTACAGTTTCTTCGAAACTAATTAGTTCTTTCCCATCAGTACTAATAATCCCTCCTTTAATCGTTATTTGATCTTGCATATTAAGCATTGCATGTGCAAAAGCAGGAATACTACAACCTCCTTGCAAAGTTTTTAGAAAAGCCCTTTCAGCTTGTAGACAAAAAGTTGTATTGGCATGACCTACTGCTTTTGCTATTTCATTACCAACCTCAGGGTTAAGTGTAATTGCTGATTCAATTGCTATACTTCCCTGCCCCACCGGAGGTATAAATGTATCAGGAGGCAAATGTTCCACTATCATATTGTTGTAACCCATTCTATGTACGCCTGCAAAAGCTAGTACTAGCCCATTGCATTGTCCTTCTTTCATTTTGCGGATTCGAGTTTGTAAGTTGCCACGCATATTAACAATTTCTACTTGAGGCATAAACCTTTTCAATAGTGCAGTTCTTCTAACAGAAGAGGTACCTAATATTATTTTTTCTCTTTTCAGTAATTGCTTATCCTCAGCTACGATTACATCATTTACCTGTTCTCGCTCGGTAAAAGCAATTATTTTAAAGTACTCACCCAAATCAGAAGGCATATCTTTGGCACTATGTACTGCTATATCAATTTTCCCTTCTAACAACTGGGTTTCTAGTTCTTCGGTAAAGATGCCTTTACTACCCACCTTAGCTAAGCTTCTATCAAGAATTTTATCTCCCTTGGTTTCAATAATAATTATGTTGGTCTCAAAACCTGACTCTTTCAACAATTGCTCAACATGGTAAGCTTGCCATAAAGCAAGTTTACTTCCTCTAGTGCCTATTTTAATTAGTTTTTCCAATATGTTTATCAATATGATTTATAATTTCTTTCTCTTGTGAAGGGTGAAACCAAGTTATTTCTGCATCTTTTCTAAACCAAGTCAATTGCCTTTTAGCAATTCGTCTGGTATTCCTTTTTAATAATCTTACTGCTTCATCCCAATCGTACTCCTTATCTAAATAATGGTAAATTTCTTTATAACCTACCGTTTTTAGTGCATTACAATTTCTAAAATTAACATATTTTTTAGCTTCTTCCAGCAATCCTGTTTCTAGCATTATATCCATTCTTTTATCAATTCTCCGGTATAATTCATCTCTTTCTCTATTAAGCCCAATTTTTATTGTTAAAAAAGGTCTTGGTTTTATTTCTCTTTTTCTTAATGCTGAAAACTTTTCTCCACTACTCCTAATAATTTCTAAAGCGCGAAGGATACGTTGTGGATTTTTTAAATCTACTTCATTCCCATATTCAGGATCTTTTTGCAATAACTCTGTTACTAGCAAATCAAGACCTTTCGTATTTAACTCTTCTTCCAAATCTTTTCTCAATCCCGGCACTACCTTAGGTAAAACATCAAAGCCTTTAGAAACCGCATCGATATAAAGTCCGGAGCCTCCCGATAATACTGCTATATTATTCTCTCTAT
>JBCDJE010000792.1:0-2283 GCA_038748185.1 Bacteroidota bacterium | reverse complement strand
TTTGCCGGGGCGGCCAACTTCCCAAATGATAAATACTTTGAAATAGCTAAAAACCTGGACATATTCGCTACTTTATTTAAAGAAGTAAACAAATACTATGTTGATGAAGTAAGTCCTTCTGAGTTGGTAAATGTTGGCATATATTCAATGCTTAGCAAGCTCGATCCTTACACGAATTATATACCCGAAGATCAAGTTGAGGATTACAGAACACTTACTACAGGAGAGTATGGCGGCATTGGCGCAGTAATAGGAATTAAAAGTAGTAAAGTAGTGGTGGTAATGCCTAACAAAGGTTATGCTGCTGAAAAGGCCGGGATAAATGTAGGAGATGAAATTTTAAGTATTGACAAAAAGAAAATTAAAGGTCTTTCCATCCCTGAAATAAGTAAGTTACTTAAAGGTAAAGAAGGTACAAAAGTATCTTTAGAGGTAAAAAAGCCTGAAAACACAAATCCTGTAACCTTCGAATTAATCAGAGAAAAGATTCATCTAAAAAATGTGCCTTATTACGGCAAAGTAACTGATAAAATCGGGTTGATTCAACTAACTGATTTTACACAAAATGCGAGCCTAGAGGTAAAGAATGCGCTTAAAAAATTAAAGAACGATGGCGCTGAAAGCATTATACTAGATTTAAGAGGAAACCCGGGAGGCCTACTTAGTGAAGCAATTAATATATCTAACTTGTTTTTACCTAAAGGGATAGAAATAGTTAGTACAAAAGGGAAAATTGAAGAGTGGAACAAACAACATAAAGCACTTAATAATCCTGTTGATTTAGATATACCCATTGCCGTATTAGTAAGTAGTAATAGTGCTTCAGCTGCCGAAATTGTTTCAGGCGTAATACAAGATTATGACAGAGGTGTACTTATCGGGGCTCGTTCTTTTGGCAAAGGACTCGTCCAGGCAACACGCCCATTGGCCTATAATGCTAAACTTAAAGTAACTGTCGCTAAATATTATATCCCTAGTGGAAGGTGTATTCAAGCAATTGATTATTCGAAAAGAGACCAGGATGGTTATGTGGAAAAACTGCCTGATTCTTTAAGAGTTGCCTTTAAAACTAAAGGTGGAAGGGTTGTGTATGATGGTGGTGGTGTAGACCCTGATATAAAGACAGAGAGAGAACCCATTGCACCTATCACAAGAAGTCTTTTAACCAAAGGATTGATATTCGATTATGCTAACTATTTCAAAACAAAAAATAGCACAATTACCGATCCTATAGACTTTGATATTTCAGCCGATAACTATAACCAATTTGTAAATTGGTTATCGGATAAAGATTATGATTATACTAGTCGTGTAGAGATGGTACTTGGTGAACTAGAAACCAATGCTAAATCGGAAAAGTATTACGATGATATTAAAGAGCAAATATTCCAACTGGAAAAAAAGATTACTCATAATAAAGAAAGAGATTTACAAAAGTTCAACAGCGAAATAAAAGAGGTACTTGAAGAGGAAATTGCAGCAAGGTATTATTTACACCAAGGAATGATTGAAACTTCTTTTGATGACGATGTAGATATAAAAAAAGCAGTAGAAGTACTAAGCGATGAAAGTATGTATAAAAAGATACTTTCTGAAGAAAAAATTTAAATGCCTAGTTAAACTAAAAAGAAAGTAAAACATATTTTCTCATGAGAATAATACTTTTTAGTGTTGCTATTTTTTGAGCAAAAATACGACTGGAAATCATTATTCATCGTGCATAGGAATTATTATACAAGCCTTCTGTTAATTTAAGCAGAAGGCTTTTTACTTAAAACCTCAAGATACCATATGCGATACAATCAGTTGGGTAAATCCGATCTAAAAGTTAGCGAAGTCAGTTTTGGTTGCATGTCTTTAGGAGATAGCCACGAAGAAAATGTGACACTATTAAATAATGCTTTTGACAAAGAAATTAATTTTTTCGATACAGCTGATTTATACCAATATGGTGAAAACGAAGTATCTGTCGGAAAGGCTTTTAAAGACAAACGACATCAGGTTATTATCGCTTCAAAAGTAGGGAACCAATGGAATCCAGATAAATCAGCTTGGTCTTGGAACCCAACAAAAGCTTATATTCTTGAAGCTGTAGAACAAAGTTTAAAAAGGCTGCAAACTGATTACATTGATTTATATCAATTACATGGAGGTACCATTGATGATCCGATTGATGAGACCATAGAAGCCTTTGAAATTTTAAAGGATGATGGAAAAATTCGAGCTTATGGCATATCTTCCATTAGACCAAATGTAATAAGCGCTTATATACAAAAATCGAAT
>JBCDJE010000791.1:0-2283 GCA_038748185.1 Bacteroidota bacterium | reverse complement strand
TTTGAAGAGGGCACTAGAAAAAGCGACTTTTATGAACTAGTAAGCATTTCAAAATGTAGCTTCAAGGCTAATTATATTACTTCTTAGCTTAACCGCACTCTTGGATCAATAGCAGCATATAGTATATCTACAACTATATTGATAATTATAAAAACTATAGCAATTACTAAAGTTGCACCCATCACTACCGGAAAATCGAGTAGTTCTACAGCTTTCAATGTTTTTAATCCTAAGCCTTTCCAATTGTAAATGTATTCTATAAAGAAAGCTCCTGCCATAAGAGACGCCAACCATCCTGAAACCGCTGTAATCACGGGGTTCAGAGCATTTTTAAGGGCATGTTTTAAAATAATTACAAACTTATTGAGCCCTTTCGCTTTTGCAGTACGAATATAATCTCGAGAAAGCACTTCCAACATAGCACTTCTTGTGAGTTGGGTAATAATAGCCAGTGGTCTTATACCTAAAGTAAAAGCAGGGAGTATGAGGTTACGCAATTGCAATTGCCTACCCAGTAATGGATCGTTATTCCATAGCGATCCGGTTAGAGGTAGACCAGTATATTCTGCCAAATAGTATCCAAAAATCATGGATATAAGAATAGCCATAACAAAGGATGGCGCAGAAATACCTAAAACTGAAATAGAGATGACAAAATGATCCCAAAAAGTATGTTTCTTTAAAGCAGCAATAAGCCCAAAGAGAATTCCAAAAAAAGTAGCGAAAATCATAGAAGCTAATGCTAATACCAGTGTACTAGCAAGATTTTCAAAAATGATTTCATCTACACGTTGATTTGACTGAAATGAGCGCCGTAAATAAGGAGTTTTTATAACCAATACATTTTCTCCTACATTGAACAAGGGCTCATAATCATATTTTTTTTGATTTTTTTCTGAAGCTTCATGAAGAGATAAGGGTGCTAAATCATTGAGGTATTTCAGAAACTGTTCGTAAAGGGGAAGATCAAGTCCTAGTTCTCGTCGAATGGTTTCTCTGGCTTCCTTATCGGACCTTGAGCCTAGCATGAGGGATACGGGATCGCCTGGTAATGCATGAAATAGAAAGAAAACTACATGAATTACGCCAAGGATAATTAAAAAACCGTAAGCAACTCTTTTAAAAATAAAACGGAGCATAAAGGCCTAAAAAATTCTAAAGCAATTTTAAGTCGGTACATCCAGCTTAAACCTCTTTTATTTACGCCTTACACTTCATTTTATTGAGACTTACAGCTTATTTATTAATTCCTCAGTAACGGGTATATTTCTGTGGGACCATTTACCTTTTATTGTACCATCCTCAAGTAGTAATATTCCAGGATTCGATCTGACCACGGCTTTTAATACAGTAGCATCTGCATAATAGTAAGGGGATGCTAATTGTACTTCATGCCTGAAAGCATCGAAATTGTTTCCATCTGAGGTAAGAATCATGGGTTCTATATCAGACATTTCACGATTTATATCATCTACTAGTTTACTAATTTCATTATAACTTCCTTTAGCTGTTCCTTCAACTTTATGTACTACAATGAATAATTTTTTGCCTGTTAAAGAATTTTCGGTAAAATCTTCTCCTTCTGCACTACTCACATTATAATCAACAATCTTTGGCATACATGCTTTCTCGTTTAATACCTTCATCTCTTTAAAAGTATAGGACTTATCTATCGGGTAAGTATCAAAAGTGTAGATCTGTCCATCTTTCTCAAGAATGTATTCGTATTGGCAAGGTTCTTCAGGCTGCATTAATTGTGTAATGTTATTACCCACTTTGTAGTCTCTAAAATCTAAAATTGGAATATAAGCTAAGGCATAAAGGGCTATCACTAAAGAAAAGATTGTACCTGAAAGGGTAATATATAAAGCAGGTTTACTTGCCGTATTATCGAACTTTTTAAGTTGAATAAGCAATGCGCCAACCAACAAGCAAAGTAATACATCTTTCGCAAATGATTGCCAAGGCGTTAAAGGTATGGCATCTCCAAAACAGCCACAATCGGTCACTTTGTTAAAATAGGCTGAATAAAATGTGAGAAAAGTAAAAAATACAATCAGCACAGCCAGAAGCTTAATTGTAAGCTGCTTTTTATAATTAACTAACAAAGCAATGCCTAAAACTACTTCAATTACACATAAAAAAACTGCCAGTGGAACAGAGACAGGAATAAACCAATGAAAAAAGGCAGCAAAGTCAGATGCAAAAACCTCAAAGTACTCTTCCAATTTTATAGCAGTGCCCATAGGATCGTTGATTTTAATGAGGCCTGAAAAAATAAAT
>JBCDJE010000790.1:0-2298 GCA_038748185.1 Bacteroidota bacterium | reverse complement strand
TATTTCCTTCTTTCTCCCACGCAGGTTGTAGTTTTATATTTTCAGGATGGTTCGTAAAAATTTCGTAAGTTTTTTCTTCCCCAATAAATAATTCCTTTGCTTGGATATCGAGACTAGCTTTCATCTCTGTATAAGGAAAAAGCCTTATCACTTCACGATTATCCGTTCCTTCTCCTATTAAAAGAGAAAACCGTAGAAAGTTGCTTTCTGAAAGTCGTTTGAAAAGAATTTTGACTCTGTAAAGATTATCAGCTTCTTTTGTTAATGAATCGAGTACTTCATAATCGTTAGTTGCCTCCAACCTAAGTAAAGTTGAGTCTAGTATCGATTTTGTTTTAAAATACACTTCTGCTGTTTCACTTTCATCTTCGAAATAAAATGAAAGATGTGGCTCTTCTCTAATAAGTACCAAATCATTTTTTAAAGTGAAAATTGCACTGCCTATCCTTATCTCAACATCGGTAAATATCGAGTTATCTTGTGAAAAGCTCTCTAATGAGGGATTTAGGCATAAAGCCAGTATTATTAATAGTTTCAGTCTAAAAATCATTATAAAAAATGGTAACTCAGCTTCAGAAAATTTTAAGTACTATACACGTAATTTAATATATGCTATGTTACCTCTGGTTTGTCGGTTTGCGAAATTACAGAAAGTATTCTTATACGTAAAAGAAAATAGTTTTGTAAGTACATACTTTAGATTAATGGCATTTACTTAAAAAAAAGTAGAAGATAATTGAGAAGTCGTATCCTTAAAAGTTTTGTTTTAAACAATGGCTTTCTTTCATTCTTTTATTTTGTTGAGATTTTTTATCTACTGATTCAATCTCAGTTTATTAATTTCTTTATCGAAACTAATTAGTTGTTGTACTTATTATTTACAAAACAACTAGCTTTAGGCACTCAAAACTTTATTCCATTTACAAATAATCCTACTTAACTTTTGCAGTCAAATAATTAAAAAACGAGTACACTAAATAAATAGCGAATACTTTACCAATACACAAAAATGAAAGCACTACTTAAAAAATTTGAAAATACACCTCCAGAAATTATTTTTGAATGGCACGATCGCGAAACAGAGGCCAAAGGTTGGATCGTAATTAATTCGTTGAGAGGAGGAGCAGCGGGCGGAGGCACACGTATGCGAAAAGGGCTAGATAAAAGTGAAGTAGTAGCACTTGCAAAAACAATGGAAATTAAATTTACAGTCTCAGGTCCACCCATAGGTGGAGCAAAATCGGGAATTAACTTTGATCCTACCGACCCGAGAAAAAGAGGCGTATTAGAAAGGTGGTACAAAGCTGTAATCCCTCTACTTAAAAGTTACTATGGAACTGGTGGTGATATGAATGTTGACGAAATTGAGGATGTAATACCATTAACCGAAGGATATGGACTTTGGCATCCACAAGAAGGGGTTGTACACGGGCATTTTAATGCTACTTTACCAAAGCAAATACACATGATTGGCAGGTTGAGGCAAGGTGTTTCCAAAATACTTGAAAACCAAGAATATATACCAGATACAGGTAAAAAATATACAGTAGCCGATATGATTACCGGATTTGGAGTAGCAGAATCGGTTAGACATTTTTATCAACTTCAAAAAGAAAGTCTAATAGGTAAAAGGGCAATTATACAAGGATGGGGAAATGTTGGTGCTGCTGCAGCACTTTACTTAGCAAAACATGGTGTTAAGATTGTTGGGATCATTGATAAAACCTGCGGGCTTATCAATACAGAAGGGTTAGATTTAACCGCTATAAAAAGATTATTTCACAATAGGAAGGGCAACTCCCTTATAGCTGAGAATGCTTCTCCGTTCGATATTGTAAATGAAAATATTTGGGAGGTAGCCGCAGAAATTTTTATCCCGGCAGCAGCTTCAAGGCTTGTTAATGAAGCACAGATAGCTAAACTTATCAATAATAAATTAGAAGTAGTCGCTTGTGGTGCTAATGTTCCCTTTAAAGATTCAGAAATATTTTACGGCCCTATTGCCGAAATGGTGGATAAACATATTTCACTAATACCTGATTTTATAGCTAACTGTGGCATGGCAAGGGTTTTCGCCTATCTTATGGAAGTGGATGAAGAAGCTCTGCTTACAGACGAAGCCATTTTCCAAGATGTTTCTCAAACTATTTTTTATGCCTTAGAACAAACCTTTCAATTAGGGTATGAAAAAACTGGTATGTATGAGCGATCATTACAAGCAGCTTTACAAATACTTACTTGAAATTATTATTAAAAAGTTACTAAATTGCCTTTCAAGTGTAATGAGATTCTTTATTG
>JBCDJE010000789.1:0-2302 GCA_038748185.1 Bacteroidota bacterium | reverse complement strand
AGGAGTTACCTTGATGAAATCTATTTTTGTTCTTGCTTTAAAATCAATGCAAATATGGCATAATTCATCATATCTCTATAATTTGCCTCTACCCCCTCTGATACAAGTGTTGCACCAGCATTATCTTCAATTTGTCGTGTTCGCATAATTTTCATGAGGATAATATCCGTAATACTACTTACACGCATTAAGCGCCAAGCCTCTCCATAATCATGGTTTTTATCCAACATTAGAGTAAGTGTTTTTTCACTTTCAGTATCGTATAATTTCATGACTTCATTGGCAGGAAGCTCCAGAGGGTGTTTTTCAGTAAGCTGCAATTGTATTAAAGAAATGATACAATAGTTGATAATTCCTATAAACTCACTACTGCTATCCTCTTCAATTTTTTGTACCCCTTTTTCTTGAATAGAACGAATACGAGAAGCTTTTATAAAGATTTGATCGGTAAGGGATGAAGGTCGCAGGATACGCCAAGCAGTCCCATAATCTTTGGTTTTCTTTTCGAATAGCGCTCGGCATTGCTGAATAACTTTCCTGTATTCGATCTCAGTATTGTTGGACTTTCCCTCCATTAATATATAAACTGGTTTAAAGTTTTATTAAACAGTTATTCATTTAGTTCAACTTCTATGCTTTATCAGTATCCGTTTTACACTAATTGCATTTTGTAGATCACACTACTCAAATATATTGCACCAACTTAAAAGTCGGTAGATATCGGGTTTTAACTCTAGCTAGTTTAAAAGTTAGGAACTAAAGCCTTCCTTGAATATTATTTTTCCACGAACTGAAGTACCGTGGTAATACAAGTATCATAAAACCTTATTAATCATATGATTAAGTCTAAAAATTTTCGTCCCTCTATGTCACTTCTACAAAAAAATATTGCTAGCGAAATACTGTGCTAAAATAATAAATAGTTTTTCGATGGAATTCATTATAATTTTTTATCAAGCAACCGCTTGTTCCTGTTTTTTTGCTTGAAAGAAATGAAATAAGAACACCAAAAAGGCAATTATCAACCCAAAACATTCTCTGGCTGTTTCTATAAAGATTTTGTTGGGTGCCATACTTTCAAAAATCTCATCTGCTTGATGGTTAGCAAACCAATCATACACACCTGGAGAAAGGGTAATTGCCCAAATAAGCGTGACTGCCATACCCACTCCTAAGACTATTTTATTATATTTTCCCATAAATGCAAAAGCACTAACTCCAGCTACGAAGCCGTATACAATTACCCATACTAATGGATCAGGATCATTCAATTGAACCAAAGCAAATACAATGAACAATACAGTAAGAATAGCATTCACTACCTTCATTTGTCTTCTGTAGTTTTATTTTTAAAAATAATTAGAATCCCTAATTTATCAATATGGTCTTACCTTCTTCGTGACTCTTAGTAGAAAGCTCTATGATTTTTATCACGTTTAAAGCTTCTTGAGGAGTTACTGCCAATGGTTTTCCTTCTTTTATTACTTCGGCGATATTTTCATAAAAAGCAGGGTAATCACCGGCAATCGTTTCAATTTGTCCTTCTATATGTAGACCATAAGTTTCTGTATTCATCCAACCCCAATTTTCTTCATTTTCTTGTCCCCAGTCATTTCCATAAGGTACAAATCCTGCTTTTAGCATGTCTTCTTGCGGATCGATACCATGCTTTACAAAAGAACCCATAGTACCGTGCAGACTGTATCTTGGCCCTGCTTCTCTTACTAAATAACCTGACCTGATAAGTACTTTCAGTTCCCCATACTCCATTCTTAAATCAAAATTATCGATCACTCTTCCGCCTGTTCTGGTAATACCTAGGTGAGCTGTAATGGCTTTAGGCATACCAAAAAGTACTAAGGCTTGGTCAATCATGTGCGCTCCCAAATTGTATAAGATACCTGTTCCTGTATTTTCTTCTTCTTTCCAAGTGTTCTCCTGAATAAAATTCCTATATCGATCGTAGTGTGATTCGAATTCTACTAACCTACCTAGCATTTTACTTTCCACTACTTTTTTTACGGTTAGAAAATCGCCATCCCAACGCCTATTTTGGAAAACGCTGAGCATTTTTCCTGTTTTTTCGGCTATATCCATTAAGCTTTTTCCTTCGACTGATGTAATGGTGAAAGGTTTTTCAACTATTACGTGTTTGCCTTTTTCCAAAGCTGCTTTTGCCATATTAAAGTGCAAGTGATCAGGGGTATTCACAAGCACCAAATCAATAGTGGAATCGTCTATTAATTCCTCATAACTCCTTGCGATTTCCACATCAGGGTAGATACGCTTAGAGTTATTATGT
>JBCDJE010000788.1:0-2305 GCA_038748185.1 Bacteroidota bacterium | reverse complement strand
TAATAAATGTAAGCTTTTTCCCACGGGATATATCAGAATTAATTGTTTCTCTAAATAGTTTCAAATGGTTGGCTAGTCTTACTTTTTCCTCACTAATATCCAGTTTTTCTATATAATAGATAAGTTCTTGTTCAAAGCGGTTGGGATCAAAATTTTCATTATTTACAAAGTCACTTACCTGTTTCTGAAGCCGCTCTCTAATTTTATTTAAGCGTTCAGGATCTCTTGCTGTTACACGTTCTAGTAAGCTTTCGATCTGCATAATATAGTCAAGCAATTTCTCTTTTAACACATTGCCTTCTTCTATACGGTACTTATCACACTTCTCAATTGCCTCAAATAAGGTTTGTTTTATAATCTTCCAGTCTTTTTCCTTGCTATCTTCATCTGCTTCTTTTAAATAAGCATCAGGTAACATCATTACCATCCTAAAAATATCTTGCTCTCCGGTATCGAGCTGTTTGGCTGTCTTTCTCAATTCATTAAAATAAGAAGAAATTAATGGCATATTCACCTTTACCTTATTACTTTCTGTTGTTTTGGGCGTGTAGTTAATGGAAACGCTTATTTTACCGCGAACCAGTTTATCACTAATAAGGTTTTTTACTTCAATTTCTTTATTAAAGTATAGGCTACTTATTTTAATATTGGTATCTAAAAACTTTGAATTAAGGGTTTTGATCTCAATTTGTACGCTCAAGTCATCGTTTTCAAGGACGGCTCTACCAAAGCCTGTCATCGATTTAATCATAATAGTAGATGTTTGAAACCAAATGTATAAAATCTTCTCTTAAGTTAAGATTTTATAACTGCTTATTATCGAAATATTACATCATATAAACATCCAAGTAAATCTGCCGTTATTGATCTAAATCATTATTCTATATACAAAAAAATCTAATCATGGCAAAGAAACTGACCTACTCATTAAGTGTAAATAATAAAGAGGAAGCAGAAGTACTCCTCGCAATAGTTAATAATATTACCACTAAAGAAAATAGATCATTAGATGTGTTAGCTGTAAAGCCCAAAAAGTAAACAACCACCACTTGAGGTGGTGGCTTTGAGGAACCCTCTAAAAGAGTGTAGCCTGACCTGATGACTCTGAATTCTTCTCCTGCCTTTCTTGATACTTAACATATCTTCATTTAGGCTAACCGTATTCACAAAATAGCCTCTCGACCAAAAATGATTGCCGCATCACGGTGACCCCAATAAGGCTTTGCTTACAGCCGCTTTTTAATCTTGGATAACTTCGCATTATTTGATAACTTTTTTTCCCTTCAAGAATCCCTTTAAACCTGAAATACTTAGTTTAGCTGGTATCGAACTTAACATATGAATATGGGCACCGTGAATTTTTAACTCTTTCACAAAAACATCTTTCATTAAACTTAAAGCATGAATATCTCGGCTTAATTGAGATGAAATATATCCGCTAAGTATCCTAAATCGATACTTTGGTGTCCAAATAATGTGATAGTCTCACTTGTAAAATGTATGACTTAATCCCTCGGGGTATCAATTACTATATTTAACTTGCAGTCGCCTCATCGGTGTAAACTTTGGTGATAAAAATTAGTAAAACCATATTTAACCTTGCAAGACACAGTGTAATTATTTTAGATGGATTTTTTTCAACTTATTTTTTTTCTTAAGAAAGATTTTTTAAAATGATGAAAAATTACGCTGCCCTTGAAATATTCTCAATTAGCCAGATTGATTCAAAAAGGAGAATCTCAAACCCTCGATTTCAAAAGAAAAATCACAAAGGCTTCAAAAATAGCTAAAACCCTTGTCTCATTTGCCAATACAAAGGGTGGCAAAATATTAGTTGGTGTGGATGATGACCAACAAATTATTGGTATTGATCCTGAAGAGGAGCGATTCATTATAAATGAAGCAGCTAAGTTTTATTGTGAACCTGCACTCACACTCACCTTTCTCGCTATTGAAGATACCTACGGGAAAAATGTCTTAGTCGTAACCATACCTGAAAGTAATGAGAAGCCTCACCATGCCCTCTTTGCAAATAATGAGAAAAAGGTATATGTAAGAATGAATGATAAAAGTATTTTAGCCAGCAAAATACTTATTAAAAATATGCAGAAAGGAATTAATGAGCATCCTACCGGAAAACTGAATCCTCAGCAAGAAAGATTAATTACCTTTTTACAAAAAAATGAAAAAATTACGGTAAAGCAGTATGCAAGTGCTTTCAACGTTTCTGAGCGAAGAGCAAAAAGAATACTTTTTGAAATGACTCAATCAGGTTTTTTATTATCACATGACTTTGATAAAGAAG
>JBCDJE010000787.1:0-2318 GCA_038748185.1 Bacteroidota bacterium | reverse complement strand
ATTGTTGGTATCTCACTTATTAGAGCAGCTGCTAAGAACTATAGTTATGTAACTATTATCTCATCAAGTGTACAGTACGAAAAATTATTGAATGTACTTGAGAAGAATAATTGTCACACTATTGAAGAGGAGCGACAAGCTTTTGCAGCATATGCCTTTCATATGAGTTCACATTATGACACTGTCATCTTTAATTATTTTAACCAAATAGTACCGAAAGATTCTAGGGTAGAGGCATATAAAGGAAGTATTCCTGAAGCTACGGTTTTACGGTATGGTGAAAACCCTCATCAGCGAGGTATTTTTTACGGTAAACTCTCACAGCTTTTTGATCAGTTGAATGGTAAAGCTTTATCTTACAATAACTTAGTTGATGTTGATGCAGCAGTAGCTTTAATAGATGAATTTCCCGAAGAAGAAGGAATTGCTTTTGCTATTTTGAAGCATACCAATGCATGTGGCGCTGCATTAGGACGCGATTGTAAAACCGCTTATTTAAATGCTTTAAAGGCAGACCCTGTTTCTGCTTTTGGTGGTGTTTTAATTTGTAATACAACTGTTGATATCGCAGCTGCTGAAACAATACACGAATTGTTTTTTGAAGTACTTATTGCCCCTTCATTTTCTAATGAAGCTTTTGAACTTCTTTCAAAGAAGAAAAAAAGAATTCTACTTAAAAGAAAGGAGGTAGAGTTGCCTAATCAACTACATAAAACATTGCTCAATGGTGTGATAGCGATGGAAAAAGATTTACAAACAGAAACAGCAGATGACCTAACCATAGTCACAGAAGTAAGGCCAACTACTGAGCAGGTCAACTCTTTACTTTTTGCCAATAAATTAGTGAAGCATACAAAATCAAATACCATAGTATTAGCAACAGAAGGACAATTATTTGCAAGCGGAGTAGGGCAGACCTCAAGAGTAGATGCTTTGGAACAAGCTATACAAAAAGCAAAACATTTTGGGTTTAACCTAAATAAAGCAGTAATGGCTTCTGATGCATTTTTTCCATTTCCCGATTGTGTTGAAATAGCACATAAAGAAGGTATAAAAGCTGTTATACAACCTGGTGGCTCCATTAAAGACCAAGCTTCTATTGATTTTTGTAATGCTAACCAAATGGCAATGGTTTTTACTGGAACAAGGCATTTTAAGCACTAAGAGACTTGGTTTAGTTTATATAAATTTCAATAACATACTCATTTAATTCATCGTTGCTGCGCTGTCTAATTTACTTTTTGCCTTTTTACTAAAGGAATATCGGGCTTAAAAATATGTGGGCTGATACCACTTTGCGGAGAGAATTTGTTGGGTAAATATAGCTCATACTTTATAGCGGGAATGAAAAGCTGTAAACCAGTATTAGGAAGCTTTTTATAAATATGAAAACCGCTGTTGCTATGAGTATACAAACCTGAAGTTGTATTTCCTATTATAGTAGCTCTAAAGTTATTATGGCATTTGGCAACAAAATGGCTTGCAGCCGACATCGTTCCACCATTAATTAAAATTTCTAACTTGCCGTTATAGGCGATCTTTTTGGGTGAAATAAAATTCAAACCTTTATGTCCAGTGTAAAGAAGATTTTGATGGTTGTCATGCTTTTTTACAGGGAAAAATAAAGCATGTGGAAAACCTAGAGAACGTTTACTCCCTTTACGAATACTGAGTGTTTCGTAAAATTTAAATGATTTACTAGTAATGTAACTATATAATTCAATAGCATTTAGATCAGTACCACCTGTATTATCTCTTAAATCAATAATAAGTTTCTTTACCTGCTTTGTATTTATCTCTCTAAAAGCTTTATGCAGAAATTTTTTGAAATATATTTTTTGTTTTTTGAGTGCAACTTGATCAAATGTATTAATCTTAAGCTTTGCAATAAGTTGCTCTTCTTCTTTTGAGAATGTGAGGGATAGCAAAGGCCGTATACTTTTCTCTTTACTTCCAAAAGTAGGAAGTAGAGTAGCTTGAGTAACTTTATTTTCTAAAACATATTCAATACATATCCCTGTCTCAGAAGAGAGCATCTCGTCAAATAAATTAAAAAAATTCTGACTTAACCAGTAATTCCTTCCATTGTCATGTGTTCCATCACTTGAAATAAAAGGTTTAAGTTGGCTAATAATTTCTGCTACTATAATTCCATTTATGCTAATTAACTCGCTACCAATGGGAATTTTGGCTGTTTCAGATTTACTTACAATTATTTTTTTGTTATTTAAAAGTACTTCAATGGGATATTTCTTTAAAGGCCTATTAGCTAAATATTTATTTGAAAAATATAATTCAGTATGTCCGCACTTAATACT
>JBCDJE010000786.1:0-2321 GCA_038748185.1 Bacteroidota bacterium | reverse complement strand
TGATCCATGGGGAGTTATTACCGATTTAACGGCTGAGTGGTCAAACTTTATGCCTTCAGTTAATGCGTTCTACCTTAAAGATCTTTTGAAACACAATGCTCCTAAGTGGCAGAAAAGTTTTCTTGACAAAGAAACGGCGATTATAAAGTTGAGGCAGTATGATTTAGAGGCTATATCTATAAAATGGACACATCTGTTTGATAGAAATAAATCCTATCATTATCCTCATTTTTATAATAGGCTCAAAAATTTTATTCAACTTAAACGAAAAGGACGGTTTCAGTTGCCGTACCCATTGGTATCTGGCTACTCAGATACGTTTGTAATTCCTAATCAACCAGAGATTTTAAAGATATTTCTACAACGTTTAGAAGTATCAAGGCAAATGCGGCTTTGGGTTGAAACTGCCTTGCCGACATTAATACTCACTTCATTTGATAAGGTAATAATGGAACGCGATATAGGTTGGAGAGGCTCTACCTACTGGGATCAACAAAGCTTAGATAAGCGATTTAATCATATGGATTATCTGCTAGAAAATTTATTGGTAGATTTTGGAGAAAGAGAACTTTTTATCCATCCTGTTAAACTTTCGAAATGGAAAATATAAAGAATACATATATTATTATAACTACGATTAACCCTCCTACTAAAGCGGTAAAGACATTTGCAAGCTATGACAATTACCAACTAGTAGTAGTAGGAGATAAGAAAACTACACTTGATTGGTCTTGTCCTCCTTCTATTTTTTTACCTACTGAAACACATGATAAACTAGGTTTTCAACTTGGGAAATATTTGCCTTTCAATCATTACGGGAGAAAAATGATTGGCTATTTAAGAGCAATCCAACAAGGAGCACAATGTATTATTGATACAGACGATGATAATATTCCAAAAGACAAACATTACGCTTTCCCTGCTTTTAAAGGATATTTTGACACATTTTCTAATACAATTGGTTATGCGAATGTATATTCTTATTATACAGATAAGCCACTTTGGCCAAGAGGTTTTCCACTACCATTATTAAGAAATCTTGATACTAGAATTGAAAAGCATGATCTTAAAAAGCAACAAAGGAAAATAGGTATTTGGCAAGGACTAGCAGACGGTGACCCAGATGTGGATGCAATTTATCGGTTAATAGACAATACTCCTTGTCATTTTTTGGATAAATCTCCCATAGTTTTAGAGAAAGAGATATATTGCCCTTTTAATTCTCAGAATACAGCCTTTATTAAACCACTCTTCCCTTTACTGTATTTACCAGCTTATGTAACCTTTCGATTCACAGATATATTAAGGGGCTTGGTGGCACAACCAATTATGCAACTATATGGTTACCATTTGGGCTTTACGAAAGCAACTGTTTTTCAAGAAAGAAATCCTCATGATTATCTAAAAGACTTTGAGTCTGAAATACCTTGTTTTTTATATGCAGAAAAAGTGATTAATGCAGTTAAAACAGTTGTTTCAAATAAACTTTCTATTGAAGAAAACCTGCTGGCAGCTTATAAAGAATTAATAAGGGTCAATATAGTGCCAGAGAAAGAAGAGGTTCTATTAGAAGCTTGGTTTGCCGATTTAAAAGAACTGGACATTAAAATGTGGCCAGCTGAATATGAAACGGCATCACTTAAACCTAAAGATATAGAAATACTTTCATTGCAAGGAAATAGTAAAAATCTATGAATTTCGGTTGAAGATTTGAAAAGTGACTGTTTTAGTGCTGACATAATAGATGCCTTTTTTCTCTATCATCCTTCCTTCCTATAATCGTGCACACTTTCTACCTAAAGCGATAGAAAGCGTACAAAGTCAAATATTTGAAAATTGGGAATTAATAGTTGTGGATGATGGCTCTAAGGATGATACAAAAGAAGTTGTTTCATATTACATTCAATCAGATGGGCGTATACGATATATTTGGCAGGAAAATGCTGAAAGGAGTGCAGCTAGAAATAATGGCATTCGACAAGCAAAAGGTGAATATATCTGCTTCTTAGACAGCGATGATTATTACTTGCCTAATCATTTAAGTAGCTTTTATAAACTGATAAAAGAAAAGGAGTTGTCTAAAGCATTCTTATTTGGAAATACCTTTGAAGACTATCGTGGGAAGTTGTTAAAAGTCCCAGTTCCACATCTACCAATTAAGTATAATGCAGAATTTTTTTTATTAAACACTATTGGAGTACCTAGGGCTTGCATACATAAGAAAATACTTGAAAAATATTCTTTTAACACTAGTGTAAGGGTTGGTGAAGATACTGAACTTTGGGTACGTATTGCTATGAAATATCCAGTCTATTATAATC
>JBCDJE010000785.1:0-2333 GCA_038748185.1 Bacteroidota bacterium | reverse complement strand
GGCACCATCGAGCAAGGTAAGTACATACCCTTGTGCTGCAAAAATGGGAGTTTTAAGCTCGTGTGATACATCGGCGATAAACTCTTTGCGGTAAGCTTCAATTTTTTTTAATTCATCAATCTCCTTTTCCTTTCTTGAAATATAGGCAACTACTTGTTGGTTAATTTTACGAAGGGGGTTCTGAAAATCACTTTCTTCAGTTTTACTAAAATACATTAATTCTTTTCTGGTAACCTTATCGAGACTGGCATATATTTTCTGTATTTCCTTAAAAATAAGGAACTCCATTACAATATAAGATAAGATGAAGGTAGAAGAGAAGGAAATAGCTGCTGCTACAAATAATGCAGCACCTGATACTTGTTTAAGTAAGGAAAGGAATAAAAAGGTAATAACAGCAACACAAACTGCCAGAAGTAGTGAAACTGCTTTAGCATTGATTAACATAGGTTCTCAAAAATTTCATCTTATAAGAATATAATCACTAAGAAATATATGTAACCTTTACTTTGGCAGCGTAAATCATGAAAAATTTGCAATCTAATTAGTTACATTATTGCTTAATGTTGCATACAAAGATGGTCGATTTTTTATTAAGAAAACCTATTCTTGCAGTTCAAATTTATAGCCTACGCCTTTCACTGTCTTTATAAATTCACTACCAATTTTTTCTCTAACTCTTCTTATATGAACATCAACAGTTCTTGCAAGTACATAAACATCTGACCCCCAAATATTTGCCAGCAACTCATCCCTGCCATAAACTTTATTTGGAGTTTCAGCTAAGAAATATAGCAGTTCAAATTCTTTCTTGGGCAGGGTTACCTGTTTTGTGTCAATGAGTAATGTATAACTTGATTTATCAATGGTGAACTTTCCTATTTTAATAATTTCAGTATCCTTACTCGATTTCTTATTTTCTCTTCTAAAATGGGCATTAATACGGCTCATTAAAGCTCTAGGCTTTATTGGTTTAGTTATATAATCATCTGCCCCAACATCAAAAGCCGCTACTTCTGAGTATTCTTCAGCTCTAGCAGTGAGAAAAATGATAAATACATTACTCAACTCCGGTATTTCACGTAATTGCCTGCAAGTTTCTACTCCATCCATTACTGGCATCATAATGTCTAAAAGTATAAGTTCAGGATGAAACTTTTTGGCTATTTCTAAGGCTTTTTTTCCATCACTTGCAGTCTTTGCATCGAAACCTTCTTTCTCAAGATTATATTTCAAAATCTCAACTATGTCAGGCTCATCATCAACTACTAATATTTTATATTTCTTTTTAACCATGATTACTAGATATTGAATGTGACCTAAAGTTAAAATGAATCATTCTGTAAACAACACAGTACTCCTATTGTTGATTTTATGTATATAATCTTGTAACATTTAAGTAACATGAGCTAGGTCTTAAGATATATCTTAATTTTTTTCTTCGGCTATTTTTTCAAGTAAGCTGTTATTTACTTCTATTTCATATTTTGATTTAAGCATGTTAAGCCATTGTTTTTCAAGAAAATTCTGATAATCTGATATCACCTGTCCACGATTTTCTTCTAGTGCTTTAGGTCCTGCAGGAATTATATTTTCTACATAAGCTTTATAAAATCTATCATCAGCCTCGTAGGTATAATTACCTTTTCTCCATTGTATTGCAGCAGGTATTGCTTCATCACCCTTTTCAAAAACCAATTGTTTTATTTGAAGCGCAAGTGGATTCGCTTTATTAAACTTATCGCTGAGTACTGAAGGGTTTTTCGAATAGTAGTTGATCACCATGTGCCCACCTAAACTTGCATCTTGTAGGTATTTTTGCTTAGAAATATTATAAGATAATATTCTTGTAGAATCTACCCCTTTAGCAAATAAGTAAGCTTTTAACTTTTCTAAACGTGTGGTGGCCAGTGTCTTTTTTTCTTTTTTTACATATCCACAATCAATGGAAATACAAAGGGTTGTATCTTGTTGAAGTGCTTTTAAAACCGCATCAGTTTGGTTAGTTATAGAATCTCCCCAATGGGTTTCAGAAAACTTTAGTGCAATATCATCACTTTCCAGGCTTTCTACCTTAAAAATACCTTCTTCATATTCTTGCGAAGCAGTTTGAAGTATTGTTTCATTTTCTGCATCTAAAACTATCGTTTCAAGTCTTTCTTCCCACTGGTATTTATCTCGATTGTTGTTAAAGTATTCCCGTAAACCAGCAGTGTCTTCTACTGCTTTATTCCAAACTTCGACTTCCATAATGCCAAAAAGTAGCAAACCTTCATAATATTCTTTTTAAAGGCTTCTAAATTCAGGATATTTCTCACTTAAATGATCTTCTT
>JBCDJE010000784.1:0-2341 GCA_038748185.1 Bacteroidota bacterium | reverse complement strand
TGGTAAAATAACTAGTGAAATAAAAGACAATACTCCTAATGAAAATAATATCCCTCCTACAAAATACTTTATTATCTGCATTTTTATTTACATTGAATTACTAGCTCTATTTTAAATGATAAGCTGGTAAATATAATTGAAGAAAAAGTTGATCTATCAATTGTTTAGGGCATTTTTTTTTGGATTGAAAATATTAGGAATAAATGATAGTTTTGCAGAAATCTTTATGATTACAAATAGAACTTATCTTATATGTTTGATAATTTGAGTACACGCCTTGACCAGGCGATGAAAACGCTAAAGGGACAGGGCAGGATCACCGAAATAAATGTAGCCAATACAATAAAAGAAATTAGAAGGGCGCTTCTTGAGGCTGATGTAAATTATCGCATCGCTAAAGATATTACCAATGAGATTAAAGAAGAAGCACTAGGACAAAAGGTACTAACAGCGGTTTCTCCAGGTCAACTTTTTATTAAGATTGTAAACGATAAGCTTACTCAATTAATGGGTGGCACTGCTGCCTCATTTAACCCGAAAGGAAATCCTGGAGTAATTCTCATTGCAGGTTTACAAGGTTCAGGTAAAACCACTTTTACTGCTAAGATTTCCAACATGCTCAAAAAGCAAGGCAATCAAGTACTCATGGCTGCTTGTGATATATATCGCCCAGCTGCGATAGATCAATTAAAAACACTGGGAGAACAGATTGATGTAGAAGTTTATGCAGAACCAGAAAATAAAAATGCTGTTGAAATTGCACAGAATGCGGTAAAACATGCAAAAACCAATGGCAAAAATATTATTATTGTTGATACTGCTGGTCGATTAGCCGTTGATGAGCAAATGATGCAAGAAATTACCAATGTAAAAGCAGCATTATCTCCACAAGAAACGCTTTTTGTAGTAGATTCTATGACGGGACAGGATGCAGTAAATACAGCAAAGACTTTTAATGATAGGCTGAATTTTGATGGAGTCGTACTAACTAAACTCGATGGTGATACAAGAGGCGGTGCTGCACTTTCAATAAGATCGGTTGTAAATAAGCCCATTAAATTTATTAGTACTGGCGAAAAACCTGATACCATTGATACTTTCCATCCTGATAGAATGGCTAATAGGATTCTTGGTATGGGAGATGTTGTTTCACTTGTTGAAAAAGCACAAGAGGTTTTTGATGAGAAAGAAGCTCAAAGATTAAACAAAAAACTGCGTAAAAATCAGTTTGACCTCAATGATATGCTTTCACAAATTCAGCAAATTAAGAAAATGGGTAACCTAAAAGATCTGATGGGTATGATTCCAGGTATGGGTAAGATGGTAAAAGATGCTGATATCGATGACGATGCTTTCAAACCAATAGAAGCCATCATCTTTTCTATGACACCAAAAGAAAGAGAAAATCCTTTAATTATTGATTCTAAAAGGAAAAAGCGTATAGCAGGCGGTAGTGGCACTTCTGTACAACAAGTAAACAGCCTACTGAAACAGTATAACGAGATGAAAAAGATGATTAAAAAAGTAAATAAAATGAGTGGTAAAGGACAGCTTAGAAATCTTTTCGGTTAAAGAGTCACTAAATCTTGACCACTAAAAAAGCCTCAAAGTATAGACTTTTGAGGCTTTTTTATTTTTAATATGAAGTTTTTATGCCATCTGCGTTTCAATTCTATTTTGCAAATCTGCCTTAGAAGATGCACCAACTACTTTATCTACTACTTCTCCTCCTTTAAAAACCATCATAGTAGGAATACTTCTAATACCAAACTTTGCTGCTGTGTTAGGATTGGCATCTACATCTAGTTTGCCAATAGTTGCTTTTCCGTCAAAATCTCCTGCAAGCTCTTCAACTACTGGTGCCATCATAATACAAGGTCCACACCAAGTAGCCCAAAAATCAACAAGTACCGGATTTTCAGAATTCAGAACAACTTCTTCAAAGTTTTCATCGGTAATTTCAATCGCTTTTCCCATTACTGTAAATTTTAATTATTTATTGTTTATTTCAATTGTATCTAATTTGTTACTAAATACATAACAAATATCTAATAATATTTAAAAGCCAAAAGTTCAACTAAAAGATAAGCATTACTTATAGCCTCATTAAGTTATTTTATACCCTAAACTTATTCCTTTATCCACTGTAATTTACGTTCAATCGGATTTCTTCTTCCTTCTAAAGGCTCTTCAGCCTTTTCTCCTACATAAAAGAAACCAAGTAAGCGGTCTTTATTGCCTAAACCAAAGTTGCAATCAGGGATGCCATCACAAGTTTCGTTCGATTTGTCTGGCGGATTTGAAGTTGATAACGGTAGTCCCGTCCGAAGGATCGGTCAGG
>JBCDJE010000783.1:0-2345 GCA_038748185.1 Bacteroidota bacterium | reverse complement strand
TAACACTTGTTATTTTCCTCCCCAGTTTATTATTGCAAACCATGGATAGTACTTCAAATGAATCAAAAGTAATGAAAAGCTTTGAAGGATTACCTTTTAAACCTGAGTTTAAAAGTGTAAAAATAATGGATCGTGAAATCTATTACATGGCTGTAGGAGATACTACCAAACCTTTAGTTTTTTTTGTTCATGGTGCTCCAGGATCTTACGATAATTTTATGGGATTTCTGAAAGATAGTACCTTAATGTGTAATGCAAGGTTGCTTTCTGTGGATAGACCTGGCTATGGAAGATCAGGAAAAAAAGTTAGTGAGCCTTCCATAGAGAAACAAGCAAAAATTTTAATTGAGATTTTGAAAAATAACCAAACAGGCAGAGGTACTATTTTAGTAGGGCATTCTTACGGAGGGCCAATTATTAGCAGAATGGCTATGGAATCTCCAGCATTAATCAATGCACTTGTGCTGGCTGCTCCAGCAATAGATCCTGAAAATGAAAAAATATTTTTTGTATCTAGAAAAGTACCTTGGGCAATAGTAAAATGGATTACACCAAGACCTCTCAAAATTGCCAATGATGAAAAATTAGCTCACGTTGAAGAGCTAAAAAAAATGCTGCCTTTATGGGATAAAATTGATATGCCTGTTACTTTTATTCATGGTGAAAAAGATAGTTTAGTACCTTTTGAAAATGTGGCTTTCGGCAAGGAAGTACTCACCAATACTAAAGTAGAGTACATTACAAGGAAAAAGATGGGACACCTTATTCCTTGGAAAAACCCTGATCTCATTAAAAATGCGATATTAAAACATATACAAGAGGTAACAATTGCCAAAGTAATTAAAAAAATACATTAATGATATAAGTAGCTGGTTGTATTTAGTTTGAAGTAATATAGTACACTAATAATCAATGACTTATTGAGTTTCAGTAGTATAATTATTTCTATTCAAGTACTTAAGTTTAATTGTTTTTAAAATGTATTCTAATTTTTTTGAACACTCAGAAATAAAAAATACAGGTAGATGAAGATAGGTATCGTTACCAGTAGATTAGTACCAAACTTAGTTGATTCTGAAAAATATCTCTTAGCAGAACTACAACAGTTAGGTGAAGTTAAAGTGCTGATATGGAACGATAAAAATGTAAATTGGGAAAATTATGATGTACTCATTATCAGGTCTATCTGGGATTATTATTTAGAAATTGCCCAGTTTAAAAAATGGCTTTCTTATCTCAAAAACACAGATGTTAAGGTATTAAACCCTATTTCAGTCATTCAGCAAAACTACCATAAATTTTATCTGAAGGAGTTATTAAAAAATAAGTTACCTATCATTCCTACCTACTTTTTAGCTAGAGAAGAACAAGCAAATTTTTCTTGGAAGAATTGGCTAACAAATCATAACTGGGAGCATATTGTACTTAAGCCTGCTGTTTCGGCAAGTGCTTGGCATACTTATAGGTTGAAAGGTATAGCAGAAATTACAACGTTCAAATTTCCAGTAAATACAGACTGGTTAATTCAGCCTTTCATCCCCGAAATTGCTACGAACGGAGAGGTCTCGCTGATGTTTTTTAATAGGAAATTCTCTCATGCAGTTTTAAAAAAATCTAAGCAAGGAGATTTCCGTGTACAAAAAGAATATGGTGGTACCGTATCGTTTTTTGAACCTGATAAAAATATTGTTGGAATTGCCGAACGAATTTTGCAACATATTAATGGAGAGCTACTTTATTGTAGAGTAGACGGTGTTTTAACTGAAAATGGGTTTAAAATCATGGAAGTTGAATTGATTGAACCAGAACTCTTTTTATTAGATGCTGTAGTACGAAATAACTTTTCAAATGCCATTCGTCAAATATTAAATGCATCATAGTATAGCATTCTTTTTTACATTTAATTACCACTTTCACGGACGTTCCTAATTTCTTCACTTGTGAATGGAGAAGCTTCAGTTCCCCAGCTATTAAAGATGTAATTTAACACATCGGCTGTTTCTTGGTCAGATAATAACTGAGCTGGCATTGAACCATCGTAGGTCACACCATTAATAACCATTTCTCCTTCTACGCCAAAGATAGTTTCTTTAATTGCTCTTGTTCTATCAGCAAGCATATAGTCAGCTTTGGCTACCGGAGGAAATAAATTAGGTATTCCCTCTCCATTTTCCATATGGCAGGTTAGGCAATGTATTTCATATAATACCTTGCCTTTTTTCATACTCTCTTTTAATGCAGCGTCTGGTTGTGTGCAAAATGATAGGTAAAGCAATAAAGTGAATAGGAAGAAGAAATAATAGATAGGCTTTTTCATGACAAATCTCATTTAGATACTATAAATC
>JBCDJE010000782.1:0-2345 GCA_038748185.1 Bacteroidota bacterium | reverse complement strand
GTTTCCAACCTATGATCGGGAACAGGTTTTCTACATCGGCACCAATGACCCTGCTGATCTAAACGAGCTGCGTCGCCGCATCCTGAGCGAGTTTGAGACGTTGCCATTTAATACTTCTTCAATTTGTTGTAAATCGGCAATAGAAAAATTATGGAAAGAAACCCGATCATACCACAAATGCGCAGCAGTGTCTAATCTTACGTGAAATCTAATATGACCAGTTAACCTTCGAAGTACTTCCTGGTGTTTATCAAACTTAAAATAATTGTACTCTCTTCTAAGATTAATCACCTCATATTCCATACTACTGGTGAGGTAAAGTTCTTTAATCGAGATACCACACTCTTTTGTGTCAAAAAGTGCTTTTTTAAATTCTGTCAATTCCTCGCAAAGCTGATCTATCTCTCTACTAGTTTGAAGGAATTTTCTTTCAAGGTATATAGCATCTAAACTATTGTTTTCCTTTTTGAATTTATCAATGCTTTCAACTTGCCTATTTATATTCTCATATATGTGCTTCCTGTCATTTTTAAAATCGTGAACCAGTGCTACAAAATCATTGAAAGACTTTTCGCTTAAGCGTTGGTAAACTACATCTAACGCTGCTTTCTTCTGGCATACCAGCAATACATTTTTACCTCGGGCAATGTAATCAACTATTAAATTGCAAATCATTTGTGATTTTCCACTACCGGGAGGCCCTTGCACTACAATCGAGGCGCCGCTTTTTATGGTTTTAATGGCTTGTTCTTGTGAGGCATCTAAAGCATAAGGAGTAAATAATTCTTCTTCTTGGGCATTTTTAGCAGCATGAACATCTTTTATTGCTTCATCAGATTGATCTTCTGGCTGAAAGAAAGTTTCTAAGTCTTTTATTCTTTCGTTTTCAAGCAAAAAATCGTAATCAGGCATGAGTTGTGAACCCGCTTGAGGAAAAATGCCAATTACCGCTTCTTGCATCATTTTTAGCTTTCCTGTACTCGTTTCTGTTAGAAATTCGCTTTTAGTATAATGCTTGAAGTCTTGTAATAAGTCTTCGAAAGTGCTTTGGTTAAAATGTAGTTCTAAGGGTGAGTTTTTTAGTAACTGGTACAGTTCTGTTCTGAACTCTTGGCTATCTAAAGAGTGCTCACTAAAGTCGTACTCAAGAAAGTTCTCATCGAAACTAATGTGATTATAATGTGAAAAAGCAAGCAGTAAACTTTTATTAAAAGTAATGCCTACATCTTTTCTGAGGTTGAGCACCCATTCATTTTGGTTTAAGTCAAGATTTACCGGAAAAAACAGTAGAGGACAACGGATGGGGGTATCGTCTAGCATTTTTCCCTGTACAAAAGGATAACCTAAGTATAAATCTTTGGCTCCCCTTTCTTCAAAGATCATTTTCTCAGTACGGAAAACTTTTCTAAGCTTAGTACTAGCAGCGTTGGTGTCTTTATTTCGACTATCTATATTACTACATAGTGGGATATTTTTTTGCTGCGCAATCAGTTTTTCGATAATGCTAAACGAAGGCTGATTGTTTAGGTAATTGATTTCATTAAGATCGATAAACTGATTGCTATTTAATCTAAGTAGCAATAAAGACCTGTTTTTAGACGTCAGGTTAGTAAGCCTTTTCTGGTATATTTTGAGGGTTTCGTGCAAAGCAAAAAAATTTCAATAGCCACTGCTCACCTTAATTTATTCTGAAAATAACGAATTGCTGAGCTCTTTTTCAAAAGATTTTCAATTCTTTTTAAAACATGAACTAAAATGTTTGAAAAAAAACTTTAAGATTTACCATAATTACCATGAAGCTGCTGGAAAGGTAGTTAAAAATAGGCATTATCTTACCAATAGCATTGGTAGTAGCAATTTCTATATTTCAATTAATTATTTACGCCTTTACTTACCCTAATTTCCAAAAAACTGCGTTAAAAAAAAGATTATTTTTTTTAGCAACTGCATTTTTTATCAATCTTAGTTTATGTGTTCAATCGCCGGTTTTGTTTCTCCTCAATTTTCCAGATCTCACATTCAACGAATGAACCGTATATTGCAGCATAGGGGTCCGGATGCTGGGGGAATATATTACAATGAAGCACAAGAAGTGGCTTTAGGGCATAACCGCTTAAGTATTCTCGATCCTTCTGAAAGTGCCAATCAACCATTCTATTCTGATTGCGGTCGCTATGTAATGGTTTTTAATGGTGAGATTTACAATTTTGCTGATCTTAAAACGAAAATACAGGTTTTTAGGAGAGAAAAGGCTTTACTTGCTGCTGCTACTAAGAATACTATAGAAAATAGTGAGGTTGTACTAGCTGTAGAAGAACAGGAGTTTAAAACAGGTAGTACAACCT
>JBCDJE010000781.1:0-2348 GCA_038748185.1 Bacteroidota bacterium | reverse complement strand
TGTTTTTCAAATTTACTAAAAAAAGCACATAAACAATGTTCTGATGTAGATATTATGCTAGCCATTTAGCATAATTAACACATGTTGCACTGTGTTATGAGAGAAGCTCGTTTTTATGTAAAGTTTCATTAATTCTTAAAGCTAATGTACTAAATTCATTACATAATTAGTACTTTTTCCATTGAATTATTACATCGGCAATAGTGCGGTCGTTGGCAAGTCTAGGCACCTTATTTTGACCGCCTAGCTTTCCAATTGATTTCATATAGTTTTGGAAGGCATCTTTTTGTAAAGGAGTAATTACTAAAGGTTTTAGAATATTTCCCGATATTAAATCATCGTAGTAACTGTTCAACTCACAGAGCTTATTATCAATATCATTGGCAAATTGCGTCATATTTTCTGGCTCGTTTCCAAAAGCAATGAGCCATTCATGATAAGGGAGTCCCTCATTAACTTTTACTTTTGGTGCTACAGAAAATTCTGTAATTTTTGTTTGTGGGGATTTTTTTTGAGCATATTGTAAGGCTTTTTCCACTTCTTCACCTATAACATGTTCTCCAAAAGCAGAAATAAAGTGTTTAATTCTTCCGGTAACTATAAGCCTATAAGGTTTCTTGGAAACAAATTTTATCGTATCGCCAATAGAATAGCCCCATAAACCTGCATTTGAATTGATGATGAGGGCATAGTTTTTATCAATCTCTACTTCATCAATCTTTAATCTTGGCGGGTTTTCATCAAAAAAATTTTCAGCAGGGATGAACTCAAAGAAAATACCCGAGTTGAGCAGTAAAAGCAACCCTGCTTCAGTTTGAGTATCTTGATATGCTATAAAGCCTTCAGAAGCGGGGTATGTTTCTATTGAATCTATTTTTTTTCCTACCGAATCGAATAACTTTTCTTTATAGGGCTCAAAATTTACTCCTCCATATACAAAAAGGGAAAACTCCGGAAATACTTCCTTAATTTTCTTACCAGTTTTATCTTGAATGCGATCGAAGTACATTTGTACCCAAGGTGGAATGCCAGAAATAAGTGACATGGGCTGCTGTAAGGTTTCTTCAATTACTTTATCGAGCTTCATTTCCCAGTCTTCTATACAGTTGGTCGCATAAGAAGGCATTTGATTTGCTCGCAAATAAGCAGGTACATGGTGGTTTACCATTCCAGAGAGCCTTCCTGTAAGAATATCGCCTGTTTTAGACAATATTGGGCTTCCAGAAAGGAATATAAGTTTCTTATCGAGAAATTGCGATTTCCCAGTTTCGTGTATGTAGTTCAAGAGTGCATTTCTTGCCGAATTAATATGATTGGGAATAGAATCAGAGGTGATAGGAATGTATTTAGTTCCTGATGTTGTACCCGATGTTTTAGCAAAATAAGCTGGTTTACCTGGCCAAAGTACACTATTTTCTCCGGCAATAATTTTTTCTACATAAGGTTTGAGGGCTTCATAGTCTCTTATTGGAACTGCTTTTTTAAAGTCATTATAGTTTTTAATATCGTTAAAATGATGATCTATGCCAAAAGTAGTAGTACTCCCTTTTTTTATTAATCGTTGTAGCAGTTTATTTTGTGTTGATGCAGGTTGGGTACTCCACTTTTTTTGATAGTAGTTAATATAAGCAGCTAATGGTTTACTCAGCAGTGATCTTATTCCCATGTATAGTTTTGGTATATATCTTCAAAGCACTTATAAGCTAAGATAGTATTGAATTTTACTCACTAAAAAATAATAATTTTAGTGTTTTAGTAATGATAAAAAAATACCCTTTACTTTTTAAGATGTTCTTTAGCGTTAATAAACTGCGATTTCAACGCCTTGCCTGTATACTAAATAAGTCCCTTTAAATCGTAAACTTATTATTTCATCATTACTTAACAATAAAAAACCACGCTTGTAAGCGTGGCAAAGATATACAACCTTGAGAGAAAAATTTCAAATAAAAAGTGTCAAGAAAAACTTTTTATTAAACCAAGTGTAAATGGTTCTGACCCATTAACCATAGTACGGCATCCTCTTTTGTTTTAAATATATTATATTCTATTGAACCAATATTTATTAGTGGATAATGGTTCTCAGGGGAGGCAACCATTTGCTCATCTGTTTTTATTTCTGCTTGGTAACTAATGCCTAACTCTCTTATTTTTGGTACGAAAACACCTCCAAAGCGATCTTCTTTAGGCGACCACATCTTTTTTAACTCGGAAATATCGTTAATATGACCAAAATAGTGACTAGGATTTTCACGTAAGAAGTTTATTATTTTTGCAGCCCCTCGCTTAATATCATCCATTTGTTGATATCCTAACCATAGTGTTTGAAATATTCTTTTTTCTTTATC
>JBCDJE010000780.1:0-2360 GCA_038748185.1 Bacteroidota bacterium | reverse complement strand
TATTAATTAAATTTTAAAAATTGTCACAAATATTGGCTGGTAGTTCTCTCATCTCGTTGTATTCACTTTCAGTGATTGTTCCAACAGCAGAAACTACATTTCTGTTAAATCTGGTAGAAAACTCATATTCTATACCTTTGGATAATTTATAAGATACCATTTTTCCACTTTGTATAGTACCAAGTATTACCGGAGTATCATTAGTGCCAGAAGGTCTGTAGTAGATAGTGGCAGTTGCACCAACTTGTAAATCACCTCCATTACAAGTACCTATAAGGCTAAACCTCACTGGGTCATTATCAACATTCAATGTAAGTGTATTACTTGATCCTGTAGCAACTTGTGAACTCGCAATCACTTCATTAGCAAAATCGCTTATCACTTCAATTTTATAATCTTCAATACCTGGTAAAGCCAGAAAATTAATTTGCGAGCCGTCTTTGAAAGAATTTTTCCTAGCGATATACGTCCTGTAACTATTTGAAATTCTACTTTTATAAGAAATGATGTACTTGAGCTTGTCAGTATAATACTTTTCGTCTTCTATACTAGGAACTATGTTAGAAGAAATACTTATAGTTACTGGTTGTAGACTCGATAATATAGTTCTAATGATGCTGCCATAAGGTGATAAATCTAATATACCAAACCTATTGGTATTAAAATTAATTTTTCCATTATTAAATGAAAGATTAGGATTTGAATTATCATATATCTCAGGATTTTCACCTATGGGTTGAAATAATGCTTTGATATCATCAGGATTAAAATTACTATCAAAATCAAAGGTATATAAAAAGTTTTTACTTGTTGTGAAAGCTCTTATTCCTCCAACAGTAATTTCTAAATTTAATTGAGCATCAGATAAAATTTTAATTACCTCTTCAACATTACCGTTACTACCAAAAATATTTCTTTCAAAACCACCAAGAGCATTTAATCCATTGGCTATACGAGTTTTAAAGTCTATTTGCCCCACTAAAGTATTCCCATTTTCATCTTTAAATATTGTTCCTGCAGGAAAAAGCACATTAAATAAAAAGCCAAGATTTTTAACTCTACCATTTGCCCTGCTATTAGAAATCACAAAATCATTTTCTAACTCTCCTCGATCATTAGTAAAAATATTTGATTCTTGAAATTGTACATCTGCTGGTGGAGAAACTCGGTTGACCATGGCAATCGTTTCAACAGTATTTCCTACTTCTGTTAACGTAACATCTCTTGAAAAACTTTCATAACCATCAGATTCTACATTGATAGTAAACTGCACAGGTTCAACTAAAGAAGGAGTTGCATCTGGATGTAAAATGAGTGTAATTAGACCTACTCCTGGAGCCATTTCATAATCTCTTTCTCCTGTTATGTCAAGGACAAAAGCTGCATCAGTTCCTGTAATAGAAATAGAGGCATCGCTGGGTATATTACTTTCATTTAACGCATCTATTACTTCTACTGCTATTGTAGTACTTATAATGTCGTCTGTATCTACTACTATATTAATATCTTCCACCGGATTGTCACATCCAACTAAAAATATAGTTAAACCTAATAGTAGTATTTGTATATTTCTTATCATAGAAGTTTGAGTTTGTTTAATGTTTCTAATGTTATGACTGAATTATATTTTTATTGATGTTGAATAAACATCTCTTAGTGAAGTTCATTTTATGAATACCTAGATTTTATATGCCAACCTGAACATAATGACAGGATAAAATCTATAATCAGTTAGATTTTGTTCCAATTGGCTACTTTGAGACCCTATTTCACTTAGCATCTTAGTACCTTCGATAGTTGCATTTGGAGAACTATTGTAGTAAGTACCCATTTCGAATCCAAAATTCACTTTTCCCTTCGGTACAGCTCTTCCGAAACCTAAAGCTGCATAAGGAGCAAGTTTCTCATAAGAAACATCTATTTCTAAGGTTCCCACATCTTCACTATCCAAAGTAATTTGTCCGTAGGAAAATACTTCTTCACCATCGTATTGTCCCTGAACTGAATAACTTTCATTAATATGATATGCCAAACCACCAGTTAACTTGAAGCTACTACCTTTAAATGGATAATAATCTGCTAGAAACTGGAGGGATTTTAAGTTTACATCTGCATTAACACTAAAAGGTTCACCACTTATATCTAAGTTGAATTGTTGGTCTAAATTAAAATAGGTACCACCAACCCTTAGTTGAAATTTGTTGGATAGCCCTATGCCCATATCTACCCCTACTCCACGGGTACTACCACTAACTCCAATTGAAAACTTAGTGCCTTTTTTCTCTTCTTCTTCTTGAGCAAAAAGATTTAAGTTAAAAATAAGCAGGAAAGTAAAGATGAAACTTGTAAGTATTTGTCTA
>JBCDJE010000779.1:0-2363 GCA_038748185.1 Bacteroidota bacterium | reverse complement strand
TTGATTATGAAAGCTTGCGTTTCTTGCAGTTACATATTCATCGGCATAATGGAAAGAAAATTAAACTTTCTGAAGTTGGTGTAAGAAGAAGGTTTTACCCTTGGAAAAAAGTACCGACGATCAAAACTTCTGATCAAAACTTGCAAAAGCTCCTACAAGCCTGCATCAATACGGTATATAATAACTCTCAGGAAACGATGGTAGATGGCATGGGCAGGGAAAGACAGCAATACAGTGGAGATATTGGTCATCAAGTACATGCCATACATCCTATTTTTAATGCACCTGAATTTTTTCTGCGCTACTTGGTTACTTTTAGTCAAGGAATGACCGTTGACGGATTTTTCTTGGATACTTGGCCAGCTTATGATCGATTAAATCGCCTGGCACAGAGGCAACTCGGACTTACTCATTGGGGACCTCTATTAGACCATGGCATAGGATTTAATTTCGATTGTTATTACCATTTCTTGTATTCGGGAAGTTTAGAGGGTATGGAGGAAGTATTTCCACGTTTAATCCGTTTTTTTGATTACCTGCGTAGTCTTGTTACAGAAGAAAATTTATTGCCAGTTGAAAATATAGGGATTCCTACAGTTTGGATGGATACAGATGCCTATCAACTCCAAAGGCATAAACAATGCGCTTTTAATCTATACGCGATTGCTATGTTGCGAGCAGCATTTGCCCCCTTATGCGAGCAGATGGGTTATAAGGATATTGCCAAAGATGCGATTGCTTTTTCTAATACACTTCATGCAAGTACAGTAAAAAAATTTTGGGATGCTTCCACTGAACTATTTATCAATAATTTACCCTGGATAGCTGAAGAAGAAAAAAAACGGATGGATGATCGGACTTTGGCGACGGCTTATTTATATGATTTGTTTCCTAACGGGAAATCGGAAAAAGCAGTAGAAGCTATGGCAAATAAAGTACCTGAAATGGGAAAATCATATCCTCCTAATGCCAATTGGTGGTTATGGGCAATAGCTAAAGCTGGAAAGGTAGAAGTGATACTAGAAGATTTCAGTACCAGATGGATACAGATGGATTCGGTATTGCAAAATAATACCATGCAAGAAGCTTGGAAAGTGAAACCTGATTCTAGGTCGCAGTGGAGTCATGCTGCGATTGCTCCCTTGTATGTTACATATATGAATCTCGCTGGAATAAACCCAATCGAACCGGGTTTTGAAAAATATGAAATTTTTCCCCAACTAGCTTCACTTAATACGCTAGAACTTACCTATGCTACTGTAAAAGGAGATATTTACTTTAAAGTTGAAGGAGGTAAAGGAAAACGAAGACTGACCTTGAAATTACCTGAGACAGGAGACGGAGAATTGGTTTTACCCAAACTTGAAAAAGTGAAATTACCGGAAATTTCAACAAATGAAAAAAGTGGTTTTAGAAGATACAGATTGCCTAAAGGAGAAACTATTCAGTTAAGCTTGAAAGTAGTATAGTAAAACTGCTTGCAGAAAAAAAGCCTATAATTTTAGCGATATAGGCTTCATTTATTGAGTGAGAAGATCGATAATTATTAAGTGGAACATCTTTTTTGGAGCTTAGTAGCCTGTCTCTTTCCCGTCAATAGTTACCCGATTGTTTTTTTGTCGGTATTCCTCCAATGCTTTTTCTCCTTTTTTCTGTGCCCAGTCTGCTAAAACATTACGATCTTCGTGGTATTCGTAGAAAGGTACGCCAAAACCACAGCTTGTTTGCACAGATACTATATTTAATTGAATAATTTGTCTTGCACCGGGAATTTGAGGAAACTGCTTAATTAAATTTCCCCATTGCTCATTTTTCGGATCAATTACCTCGCCGTTTCCATAAAGCCTTAGAATAAGTGGCTTACCAGTAAAACTACAAAACATAATGGTAATCCTGCCATTTTCATGTATGTGTCCGGCTGTTTCATTGCCACTGCCAGTGAGGTCTAAGTAGGCTACTTTTGTAGGACTAAGAACTTTGAATGTATCCATACCCTTAGGCGATACATTTACTCTTCCTTCATTTGGGGCAGTTCCTGTAAAAAACATTTTTTGTTCTTCAATAAAGCCTATTAGCTGTTCACTAAGGCTTTCGGTAAATTTTGCCATAAGAAAAAAATTGAAACCAATAAAATCTATCTAAAAAAAGTAAGACTTAAAGCTCAGTTCTAATTTGAAAAATAAATTTACATTTTATCAGGATCATTAAAAATATCTTTCAATTCCAAATCAGTTAATTTCTTAACTCCATGAACCAGAAACCACAGAGTAAGCATCATGATAATAGTAGAAGGTACTGCAATTACTGGAAAACTTAAGGCTGTCATTTTACCGAGTTCTTCGTTAAAAGCTTCTGTACCTGAG
>JBCDJE010000778.1:0-2368 GCA_038748185.1 Bacteroidota bacterium | reverse complement strand
TGGAAACTCTATTTTAGGCATAAAAGTAAATGGTTTTATAAAACCTTCTATAATTAGTTCTGTTTTCTGGGGTACTGCTTTAGTAGCTATAACAGTAAAAGATTTTTTAAAAGGTCCTGCTTTGTAAGGCGAAAAAATTACTTCTACGAATCCTTTTTTACCAGGTCCAATAGCTTCTTGAGAATACTCAGCAATGCTACATGCACAATCAGTTTCTATCTTAGTAATTGTAACCGGAGTACTTCCTGCAACTATATACCCAAACCTATATTTAATTGGGAACTCTCGCTCAGTAACTGTTCCTAAATCTATATATGTCTTTTCGAAGCTAATGATGCCACCTTGAGCATAAACATCTATAAATGATATGGTGAATAAAACTAAATGAAAAAATATATTTCTTAACATAAAAAAATATTATGGGATGTTGTAATCTCTTATAATTTAACCTTTAAATATTAAACGTTTGCCTTTCTGGAACAAATATAAGCAGCTATATATTCAATAATAAAAATCATTCAAATTAACAGTTTGATCTAGGAAAGAAAAAACAATAAATTTGTGTGCCAAATACAAACTGTCTTATCGCTTCTTTTTTAGAAGAGGAAAGTCCGAACAGCGCAGAGCACCACACTTCCTAACAGGAAGGAACCTTTTGGTTACAGAAAGTGCCACAGAAAATATACCGCTTTTTTTCTTTTAAAAAGTAAGGGTGAAAAGGTGGGGTAAGGGCTCACCGCTTTATTGGTGACAATAAAGGCAGGGTAAACCTTGTGGGTTGAAAAACCAAATAAGCCTTGGCTTGCCTGGTAACAGGAGTAGAGTAGCTCGTTCGATGTCTTTAATGAGAGCAAGGCGGGTGGGTTGATAGACATACCAGGTAACTGGAATGCTAGATAAATGATAAGAGTTTTTACGAAAGTAAAAAAACAGGATTCGGCTTACAGGTTTGTGTTTGGTAATTTTTTTGCTCAACTTATATCTTCTTACATAATTGAGTTAACAACCTATTTTTTACTTTAAACAGAGTTAAACTTACTTTTTTTAGACTAAAACACATCTTTTTACTTTTTTATTTAATTAGAATCTATATCAGTAAATCATCTTATGGCAAAAATTTTAATTGTTGACGACGAGAAAAATATTAGGTACACACTACGGGAGATTCTTGAGTTTGAGAAATATAAAATTGATGAAGCAAAAGACGGAGAAGAAGCATTGGAGATGATACATGCTAATAATTATGATGTGGTATTGTGCGATATTAAAATGCCAAAAATGGATGGTATTGAATTGCTCGAAAAATCAATGGAGTTAGGAAAAGATATGCAGTTTATTATGATCTCAGCGCACGGTACTATTGATACTGCTGTAGAATCGACGAAAAAAGGTGCATTTGACTTTATACAAAAACCACCAGATTTGAATAGGTTATTACTTGCTGTGAGAAATGCATTAGATAAGTCTAATTTGGTTGCTGAGACGAAGGTCTTGAAGAAAAAAATATCTAAAACATTTGATATTGTTGGAGAGTCGCAGCCAATTGTTGTAGTAAAAGATACAATAGAAAAAGTAGCACCAACCGAAGCACGTGTACTTATTACTGGGCCTAATGGTTCAGGAAAAGAGTTAGTCGCCAAGTGGTTACATGCTAAAAGTCAGCGTTCATCTGCACCTCTAATCGAAGTAAACTGTGCTGCTATACCGGCAGAATTAATTGAAAGCGAGCTATTTGGACATGAGAAAGGTGCATTTACGTCAGCTGTAAAACAAAGAATAGGTAAGTTTGAGCAAGCTAACGGAGGAACTATATTCCTCGATGAAATTGGTGATATGAGTCTTTCTGCTCAGGCAAAAGTGTTAAGAGCATTACAAGAAAATAAAATCACAAGGGTAGGTGGAGATAAAGAGATAAAGGTAAATGTAAGGGTATTGGCTGCTACTAATAAAGATCTTAAAGAAGAGATTTCAAAGAAAAAATTTAGAGAAGATTTATATCATAGACTAAGCGTAATTGTAATTAAGGTTCCTCCACTAAATGAAAGGAAAGATGATATTCCATTATTAGTAGGAAAATTCCTGAAAGATATCGCCTTAGAATATGGAGATAGCCCTAAACATATCACAGATGCAGCAATAAGTAAATTACAGGAAGCTAATTGGTCTGGTAATATAAGAGAGTTAAGAAATGTAACTGAACGGCTCGTGATTATGAGTCAACAAGAGATAACAGGTGAAGATGTAGAAAAGTATTTCTAATATTGTATAGAGAAATTAAAAATGTAAGAAGGGAGATAAATTATTTATCTCCCTTCTTACATTTTATACTTTAGCTTTATTTTCGCTCACTTCTTTTTTCTCTATTTTT
>JBCDJE010000777.1:0-2370 GCA_038748185.1 Bacteroidota bacterium | reverse complement strand
AGGTATTTTTCTAGCATTTCAGTATCCTGTTGAAATTCCCGGGGTAAGCAATACTAATTTCCTTAAAACAGCTATTAATGAGGTAAGGGCTTATAAAGGTGAAGAACCACTTGATGCTGTAGCCTTTCTAAAGAAGATGAAAGAGAAGATGCAACTGGTACACATTGATCAGTCATTGATGTCAAGATCATTAAATGAAGGTTTTTCAGGGGGTGAAAAAAAGCGAAATGAAATTTTCCACATGGCTATGTTGGAGCCTAAACTTTCAATACTCGATGAGACTGACTCTGGTTTAGATATTGATGCACTCAGAATTGTTGCTAATGGGGTAAATGCTTTAAAAAGTAAAGAAAATGCCACTATTGTAGTTACCCACTATCAAAGATTGCTTGATTACATTGTACCTGACTTTGTACATGTGCTATACAAAGGAAGAATTGTGAAATCGGGCAGTAAGGAATTAGCCTTAGAATTGGAAGAAAAAGGCTACGACTGGATTAAGAAAGAAGTAGAAGAAGGTGTTATTTAAGTGCTATTCAGCTTAGTCTAAAATTAAAATTTCAAACTTATGAATCATGTAATTCAGGCAAATCTGAAAGAAAATATTCAGGAAGCATTTACTACTTTTGAAAAGCAGCTTAATGGCCAAAGGAAATCTAAATGGCATCAAAAGCGTGTAGAAGCATTAAATACGCTGCAAGGCCTTTCATATCCTACTGTGAGGCATGAGGAGTGGAAGTACACTAACCTAACAAAGCTCCTTTCTAATAATTACGCTTTCAATGCACCTTCAAACCTAGATAAAGCAGCGGTTCTGGCATTTTCTCTTCAAGATCTTGATGCCCATAAACTTGTTTTTATTAATGGCGTTTTCAAGAAAGAATTTTCTTCTTATAGTTCAGAAAAAGGCATTCATATATTAAGTCTAAAAGAAGCTTACAAAGAGCATAGCGAATTAATCGAAGCAAACTTCGGTAAATACGCTGAGATTGAAAATGAGCCCTTTACCGCTTTAAGTACTGCCTTCGCATTAGATGGCGTATTTATTTTGGCTGAAAAAAGCAGTATAGCCTCTAAGCCAGTTTTCGTACTTAGTATCACCGATACTGCAGAGTACCCTGTAATTGCACAGCCAAGAAATTTGGTTCTAGCAGAGGAAAATGCGCAAATCACCATAATAGAAGATTTTGTAAGCATCGGTGAGAACCCTGCTTTTCTCAACTATGTTTCTGAATTTAAAGTTGACAAACACGCACATGTTGATCATTACAAGCTCCAGAATAAAGCCGCTAAAAACTTCTATGTCGGCACTACACAGGTGCAACAGTCAAATAATAGTAATTACAACAACACGGTGGTTACATTAGGTGGCGGTCTTGTAAGAAATAATCTTAATATTCTGCTTGACGGCGAACACTGTGAAGCTTTTATGAATGGTCTTTTTATGCTAAAAGATCAAGATCATGTAGATAATCACACCATGGTAGATCACATGAAACCTAATTCTTACAGTAATGAACTTTATAAGGGTGTGCTCGATGGAAGATCAACCGGTGTTTTTAATGGGAAAATTTACGTTCGAAAATATGCCCAAAAAACAAATGCTTTCCAAGAAAATAAGAATATCCTACTTTCAGAAAATGCTACTGTAGATACTAAACCGCAACTGGAAATATGGGCAGATGATGTAAAATGTTCACACGGAGCTACAACGGGTGCTTTAGATGAAGAACCCTTATTTTACTTGCGTTCAAGAGGCATAGGAGAAGATAAAGCAAGGGCATTACTAATGAACGCTTTTGCAGCCGATGTTATTTCTAGAATAAAGTCAGATGCCTTTAAAAAACACATAGAAGAACTTATAGGTAATAGGCTTTCAAATAAATAATAGCTCTAGTAGTTTTTTATTTAAAGGAATCTACAATAAATAACACATATAATTAATAGATACAATTATCCTTTTGACCAAAACCACTAGACACTAGCCCCTTTATGGGGCTTTTCTTTTGTCCATACTTCTTTAAGTACTCTTTGTGCTTGAAGCATATGCCGCTGTTCATGCGCAATAAGAAAACGAAAAGCATCTCCTGCTTTAAATCGTAAAATAGGTCCTATTAAAGAAGTGATTTTTACCGTATTCAAATTAATATTTTGAGCCTCATTGAGAAGTTCTAAACATTTTCCTTGCTGTTGTTTAAAGTTTTTTAGTACTAATGCAGTATCTAAACCTGATGCAGTATATTTTTCCGACGGATTAACTGCCTTAAAAGTCTTCATTTTGTTGTTAATTTTTCCATTAGAAGTAGGCTTCATTTTTTCATACATCATATTACCTATAAACCCAGCATTAAAAATTTTTGAAGGCTTGTT
>JBCDJE010000776.1:0-2377 GCA_038748185.1 Bacteroidota bacterium | reverse complement strand
GGCGCAGTTAAATAATCGATTTATTGCTAAGCTAATTATTATAAAGCAATGATTGAAATGGAAAAAGAGCTGAGTGTAGAATGATTAATTACTCTTGGCTTTTTTCTTTTTTACAAGAATTAATAAATTTCAAAATGAAAAGATCAGGTACAATTGCTAATCATGTCTATAAGTTTGTTTATCACAAAGATGTTTTTATAAAAACTAACTTAATTGGAAGAAACTTTAAAAATGAATGGGTAGAGATTGAGTCCGATGGTAAAATTATTATAAAAGGCAGTTCTTCAGGCGGATATGCTTGGGATGGTTGTTCTCCTAAGTGGCATTTTATCGATCTAATGTGGGGTACACCAGATGGGAAATTGGACTTTCGAACAGAAAAGCCAATTACGTATTTTGCTTCTATGATACATGATGTTATTTATCAATTTAAAGAAGAACTTGACATTAGTAGGAAAGAGGCAGATATTATTTTTAAGCTCATTTTAAATGAAGCTGGATTCATGTGGTGTGGCTTATATTTTTTTAGTGTTAGAATAGGTGGAAGATTTTATGGAACATGGAAACGAAAAATTTCTGAAAAGAAGGTAGCGTTAACAGAATCTTCTTGGTTAAATCAGAATTAAAAGAAATTGCCTTTATCAATTTCTAAATCATACCTAAATCCCTTTTTGCAGAGATATTAGAAACTATCCACTAAATTTATCAGAAAATAATCATTACTCATGAATAGGAAATTTTACTGTAAACTATTATTATTCTTTGCGTTTGGATGTAGCCAACCAATTAAAGAGCAAAGTAGCAATGAAAAAGTACTTCCTCGTATTGCTATTGCAGGATTAGCGATAGAATCTAGTACATTTTCACCTGCAGTTACGCACGAGGAAGCATTTCATGCCAGAGAAGCAGATGATGTTTTTTCGTTCTACCCATTCTTATCTCCTGATTCACTCAATCGCAGTAGAGCAAATTGGATTCCTACAATTAAGGGGCATGCATTACCGGGTGGTATTGTTACTAGAGAAGCTTATGAATCATTAGTGACCAAAACACTAGATATGCTTAAAAAAAATGTGCCTTATGATGGACTTTTTTTTGATATTCATGGGGCTATGAGTGTGGAAGGACTAGACGATCCGGAAGGCGATTTTATTATCCGGGTTCGAGAAGTAGTAGGCGAGGAGACTATTATTTCCACTTGTATGGATTTACACGGCAATGTTTCATGGAGGTTAGCTGAAAATACCGACCTGATTACTTGTTACAGAATGGCGCCACATGAAGACGCACTTGAATCTAAAAAAAGAGCAGTAGATAACCTTTTAGAAAGAATAGAAAATGGAAAAGGTAAACCTGCTTATAAAGCTTGGATCCCTGTTCCTATATTGTTGCCTGGAGAAAAGACAAGTACAAGAATAGAACCCGGCAAGAGCTTATATGCAAAAGTTGCTCCTGTAGCCAATAAAAAAGGAATTGTGGATGCTGCCATCTGGATAGGGTATGCATGGGCTGATGAACCACGTAATCATGCAGTAGTAATGGTAACAGGAGATGATAAAGAAAAAGTAACTAGTGCTGCTGAGGATTTAGCAAACAGTTTTTGGGAAGCGAGGAGTAAGTTTGAGTTTGTAGCGCCCACTACTACTTTTGAAGAGAGTATAGATATGGCAATCGCCAGTGAAAAACATCCATTTATCATAAGCGATATGGGTGATAATCCCACAGCCGGTGGAGCAGGTGACGTAACTTGGACTTTGAACGAAATTCTCTCAAATCCTATTTTTAAAACAGCTGAAGGACCCTCACTTATTTACGCTTCAATACCAGGGCCTGAGTTTGTTGAAAAAGCTGTCGATTTAGGCGTTGGAGAAGAAATTAAAGCCTATGCTGGAGCAGCAATTGATAATCGATTTGCCCCACCAATTGAACTTTCAGGAACAATTAAAGCGATTGAACATGGAGATAGACATGCCGAAACTGAAGTTGTAGTGAAGGTAGGGAATGTAAGTGTGATTGTTACAAAGAAACGCAAGCCTTACCATAAAGAAATTGATTTTACCAATTTGGGTTTAAAGCCAAGGGAAACAGATATTATTGTAGTGAAGATTGGGTATTTAGTACCAGAGCTTTATAATATGAGAGCAGACTGGGTAATGGCGTTAACGCCTGGTGGTGTTGATCAAGACCTTGATCGGCTGGGCTACAAGAGGATCAAAAGGCCTATGTTCCCTTTGGATAAGGATATGAAAACGCCTGATCTTACAGCACAGCTAGTACCTTTATCTGATGTCAATAAAAGTGATTAAATTTCGGCCCTACTTGTCTTTATAAAGTATGAAAAAGTTATTTCTAGATGATATAAGGACAATCGATATGG
>JBCDJE010000775.1:0-2392 GCA_038748185.1 Bacteroidota bacterium | reverse complement strand
TGTAGTTATAAAACACACGGGAAGAAAGTACAAGAGTTTTCCCTTCAAAAAAGCTATCAATCAATAAATGGGGGAGTTCAGAAAGAAAGAATAGATACTGTTTGGCATAATCCTTATGAAGAACGATTAAAGGCATTATGCACTTTAGAGAGAAAGCTGAAGAATATGGTAGTGCTACCTATTTTAAAACCACATAAAGGGATTTATGCAGCAGCAAGAAATCATGGAAAAGATACATATGATCATGAAAGAATGCTAAATCATAGAGGAAGTGATGGCTCTTGGCCAATGGATAGACTAAGACAAGTTACAAAAAAAATACAGGTTGGAGCAGAAAATCTGATAGAACAGGATAGTTTGCAAACAGCACGTGAAATTGTTATACAGCTGCTTATCGATGCAGGAGTGAAAGGCTACAGACACAGGTTAAATATTTTAAATCCCCAATGGACACATATAGCATGTTATTATCAAAACAGCCCAACTGATAAACATCAGTGGATTCAGAATTTTGCAAAACTCTAGCACTAAACCACTCTGTACTAAAATTACAGAGTTTTGAACCCAATCCTGAGACCAATAAAAAAGGGGTTACTTTTAAGTAATCCCTTTTTCTATATTAGCTATAAGATTATAAAATTACATAAGCAGACTTCGCAGTCTTTCGTCAATTTTTGCGTCTCTTCCATAAACATCTTCAAATAACTGTAATTTCCCATTTTCATCAATTCCCGAAGTCATATAAACGATAAAAACATTTACGTGATCCTTAAGTAAAATAGTTTGTGTTTTTCTGCTATTAATCTTTTCTGACAGTTTTTCTTCGTCTAGACCTTGTTGGCCATTAAATAGCAATGTAGCTAGTTGATCCGGATTTTGTACTCTTATACAACCGTGACTATAAGCGCGCTTCTCCCTTAAAAAAGTTGATTTAGATGGTGTATCGTGTAGATAAATACTCCAAGGATTTGGTAAATTAAATTTCAAAACACCTAATGCGTTACCTGGACCTGGTTTTTGCCTAAAACGATAATTTCTATGTAAAGATTTATCTTTCCAGTCAAGATGTCCGACCGAATCCATTACTCTGTTTGTACCCCATCCGTTAATTACTTCGTAATTTTTCTCGAGTAAATATTGTGTGTCCTCGCTTACCTTAGGTGCAATTTCGTCTTTGGCAATAGAATATGGGACGTTCCAATAAGGGTTGATAACAATATCGGTAATATAACTATCAAAACATGGTGTTTGTGATCTCTTAGCACCGGTAACAACATTTTGTTCAGTTAAAAGTTGACCTTGGTTAAATAGTTTCAATTTATAATGTGGAATATTCACCCAAATATATTTATCTCCTCTATTGCTTAAATCGGGAAGCCATTTAAACCGCTCTAAGTTTAATTGTATTTGTCTGATGCGTTCTTCTACTGAGATATTTAAGTTTTGTAAGGTATTTTTACCTATTACACCATCAGTATGTAAGCCATGTCTTTGTTGAAAGTGTTTTACTCCTTCAAGTACAGCATCATTGTAAACCAATCCGTTAAAATGAATGGCATCTAAATCTTGTGTAATAATGAGTCTGGCTTTTAAAACTTTTACTACTTCACTGGTGTCACCTAGTTCTAGTTTTATAGCAGTTTCAGGAACAGTTGGCCAACCTCCTTGTGTAGCGATGTATTTATATGTTTTAAGATACTCTTTTAAAGTATAATAGGCTTTATTTTGAGGAAGAAGCCCATTTAACTCGCCTGAGATATTTTCTAAATGAAGTGCCTTATCCATCATTTGCGGTAAGTTAACGTATCTAGGCGTAATATTCCAGGCAATACCTGCTATATCTTCTGGTTTTACCAAACCATTTAAGTTTACAATTGCAGTTTTTAAAAATAGTTTTGAAAGTCTTATCTCAATAGCTCCTAATAGACTAGTCTTATTTAGTAAGTGTGAAGGTTGCTGCTTTGTATACTCATAAAGTAAATTATCAAGATCCTTGCTAATCAATTGATTGGCGTACTCGTGGTTTTGTGCATAATTTATAAGAGCCAGAGCATTATCGTTTAATTGACCGTCTATTTTAAACCATGCAGATTCAAAGTATCTATTCTTATAAAAAGAATGAATATGATTTTCATCTTCTGGTTCGATCCCATACTGCACGAGTAGATAATTAGAAATCTGTTTTGTTATATCTTGGTTTAATTGCAGTTGAGCTTTTGATATATTGGGTATAAGTGTATTAAAAAGAAAGATAGTGAATGATAGTAAAAGTATATTTGATCTATGACTTAGCATGGTAGTAATATTTAGTTGTTTCTATTTCATACGCAAAAACTGTAATAGTGTATAAAAAGTGAATTTTTCATTAAAAATATTACTTTATTATATTGAT
>JBCDJE010000774.1:0-2398 GCA_038748185.1 Bacteroidota bacterium | reverse complement strand
GCAGCTATTACCAAGTCTTGCAACATTTCTTTATCCTCGGGTTTTATCAAATCATCGTCAACAGTAAGGTTTACAACTTGCTTTTTACCATTCACTGTTACTTTAACCATCCCACCACCTGATTCAGCCGTTTCAGTAACATCTACTAAACCTTCCTGAGCTTCTTGAAGCTTTGCTTGAACTTCTTTCATTTTACCCAGCATTTTCATCATATCCATAATAATAATGTTTTTTTAAAAAGAACTCAATAAATAAGCTCGATAAGGAAATATGTTTTTTTCAGACTAATTAAGTCACTTTTCAGGCGACTTTTCAAGCAACTTTTAGTTTTCTGGCATCTACAGAACTATCAAACTGTTTTTTAACAAAATCAAGATCAATATTCAATTCTTTTGCACCTTCTTCGGAAGGTAAGTTATACATAGGCTCAAGCATAATTGCTTCACAAATAGATCTCAAACCACGTGCTCCTAAGCTAAACTCAACAGCTTTATCTACAATAAAATCGAGTGCCTCCTCTGTAAAAGCAATCTTTATATCCTCCATTTCAAATAACTTAATATATTGCCTCACAATAGAGTTTTTAGGTTCAGTAAGAATTTTTCTTAGCGCCTCCCTATCAAGAGGATTCAGATGGGCTACTACTGGGAGTCTTCCAATTAATTCAGGAATAAGCCCAAATTTCTTTAAATCTTGACTGGAAACATACTGTAAGAGATTATCTGAATCAACCTCCTTTTCTTTTTCACTTTCACCTAAAAAGCCTACTGGTCGGGTATTTAGCCTTGAAGCGATCCTTTTTTGAATACCATCAAAAGCTCCACCACATATAAATAATATATTTTCGGTATTTACAGCGATCATTTTTTGCTCAGGATGCTTTCGGCCTCCTTGTGGAGGAACATTTACGATAGAGCCTTCCAGTAACTTAAGTAATGCTTGTTGTACACCTTCACCACTTACATCTCGAGTAATAGATGGGTTATCTGACTTTCTTGCAATTTTATCTATCTCATCAATATATACAATGCCCATCTCAGCTGCTTCTTGGTCATAATCAGCAGCTTGAAGAAGCCGAGTTAATATTGTTTCCACATCTTCTCCAACATATCCTGCTTCAGTAATTACAGTTGCATCAGCAATACAAAAAGGAACTTGTAAAATTTTTGCTAAGGTTTTAGCCAGTAATGTTTTCCCTGTACCAGTCTCCCCAACCATAATTATATTGGACTTCTCTATATTTACCTCATCTTTAGAATCTTTCTGCATTAACCTTTTGTAGTGGTTATAAACTGCTACAGATAGGACTTTCTTTGCTTTATCTTGCCCAATAATATATTCATCAAGATGATCTTTCATCTCAGTTGGTTTTACCAACTTAAAAACAGGCTGTCCACTGCTTTTAGGTTTTCTTTCCTCATTAAGAATACGCCATGTCTGTTCAATACATTTATTACAGATATGTGCATTTAAACCTGATACCATTAGCTCAACTTGTTCTTTTCTCGCTCCACAAAATGAACAAACTACATCTTTCATATTGATTTGATCCTATTTCTTACTAATAAAAAAAATGTTGTACTACATCCGAATTGTAATAAAGCCTGAAATTGCTTTCAGGCCTTGAATATACGAAAGTAATAGATGCTTTTAAAATTACTTTTCTTTGTGATGTGTCAACACCTCATCAATAATTCCATATTCTTTTGCCTCCTTTGCCGACATCCAATAGTCTCTGTCTGAATCTTGAGATACCTTCTCGAATGACTGATTGCTGTGGTTAGCAATGATTTCGTAAAGTTCTTTTTTTACTTTTTGAATTTCTCTAGCAGTAATCTCAATATCAGAAGCTTGACCTTGAGCACCTCCAAATGGTTGGTGTATCATTACTCTAGCATGTGGTAGTGCAGTTCTTTTGCCTTCTTTACCCGCACATAATAGCACGGCACCCATAGAAGCAGCCATACTTGTACAAATAGTTGCCACATCAGGCTTTACATAATTCATAGTATCGTAAATACCTAAACCTGCATAAACTGAACCGCCAGGACTATTAATATATACTAAAATATCTTTTTTAGCATCGAGAGACTCCAGAAATAGCAACTGTGCTACAATCACATTTGAAACATAGTCATCTATCGGCGTACCTAAGAAAATAATTCTATCTGCAATAAGTCTTGTAAAAATATCTATTGCACTAAATCTTCTTTCTCTTTCTTCAATTACGTGGGTAGTGAGGTTTTGAAAGGAGTTATCGATATATTGATCAAGCACCATACTATTGATACCCATCCCCTTTACAGCAAAATTCCTAAATTCGTCTTTTAATATCATCTTAAAAATTTCAATTTGAATTTATAACAAAATCCTTTTTTCAAAAGTATTGCTAAATATT
>JBCDJE010000773.1:0-2400 GCA_038748185.1 Bacteroidota bacterium | reverse complement strand
AACATTAAGTATATAAACCCCTGCTGGAATGGATTTAGTTTTAAGTTGGTATTTAGAAGGATTAATGGTTGTGAATTCTGGGTAATAAGCTTTTCCTGTTGTAGCATCTGTTAAGCTTATTTCTTTTAATTCAGGATTAATAAAACGCTTAGTTCTAAGATTTTCAGTGTTACTGGAGGTATCTAAATCAGTTGAAGTAAAATCTATGACTAATTCATTTAAAGATACTAATGGATTAGGGGAAACTTGCATGATTGTATCTTCTTGATGTAGTGTAATATCTTCTATAACAGAAGAATAATAGCCTCCGCATGGACTTGAACCTCCTCCACAAGAAAAATTAGGTGATACATAGTAACTGACCTCACTTGCAGAGCCACATCCATTACTCACTCGCAGATATAGAGTACCAGATCCGCTTGCACCTACTACGGCAGTTTGTCCATTAGAGGATCCCAGTATACACAGAGAGCCTGTGTAACTCCATTGATAGGTTGTTCCTAAAGCAGCCTGGGCATAATAAGTATCAACGGAGCTTATACAATGTCCTCCTGGTGGTGGAACTATGGATACATTGTAAGGTTTAGAGGTTGTAATAGAGCCTGTTTTATATGGATTTCTTGAACCATTACAGATGTTACCAACAGCGACACTAACTGAATAAGTACCACTACTATTTGCACGAAGCACCCTAGTATAATTGTTTGGTGAGCTAGTTACTGACATGTTTGGAGGTATATTCCAGCTATAAGTAGCGCTAGGGATATTTGCTACTGAATAAGTTCTTGTTTCTCCAACACAAAGATTTTCACTACCATTTATATTTAGAAACGTACTTGGCACAAGATTAGAAAGTATTGTTATATCGGCAGAGCGGCTATGTGATAGTTCTCCCACTTCAAGCGTTATGCGATAGGTGTTTCCTACTGTTAATGGGACTCCTATACTATTACCAATGGATTTTAAATTGATGTTAGAAGGTACTTGTGCATCATTATACCATGCTGTTTCTTTTGTTATTGTTGTACCGGTTAAGCGTTGTATTTTAATTCTATACTTTGATTCGCAGCTACTGGCTTGCCCATCTAAGATAATATTTTCAGAATCGCATATAATTTGATTTGAACTAGTGCTTCCATTAATTTTGAAGGAAGCGTTAGCGGTTGGAGCGTTTACAATTATTTCATTAGTTGTTTCCTCAGTAATTAATACCCAAACATTAACATAAGGAGGTTTTTTTGATTTTGTATAATGCTTTATTTTTACTTTTATTTTAAAAGTTCCTGGGAACGCAGAATTATAAGTAAATAGTATTGGATATGGAAAATAATTTGGATTACTATTCTCCTCTTCGTACTCATGGTATTTGACACCATTCCTATATAGGGTCCACGTATATTTTGCTTTTCCGGTTGGTGGCGCCCATGAAGCGATAGCATGGATAAACATAGTTTCTCCACAATCCAGATGTACCCTACCAAAGGAGTCCCCAATTTGACCATTAACTTGTATCGGACCAAGATACTGCGCATAAGAAGGTAAAGAAAATAGTATAGGAATCACCAAGTAGAGTAAAAATTTTGAAATAAATAAAGAGTTTAAGTTTGAAAACAGATTTTGCATGGTACAAAAAATTTAAAAAATTAAAAAAGGTAATCTGTTAATTAATAGTAGCTAATTTTTTTGATCCCATTTGTATTATAGTATTTAATTATAGGATACATTATAAGGTAAGATTAATCTAATAGTAAGAATGTAAAACAACGATTGACATAGAAAAGTGAGTACTTTAAAAAATAAAGACTCATTATATGGAAACCTTTGATATGGATTCTATTATTAGAATTATTTGATGTTTGGAATGTTAAGCGGAGCCCTCCTTTCGAGTAAAAATAAAATTTTATTTAAATTGTGAGCATGATAATGATCATATATCAAAGTGAGGTATCACATTTGATTTGAGAGAGATTATAAATAGTTGATTTTTAGCTTAAAAAAGCACTTTTGTTATCAGTTATACTAGAAATTTATTAAAAAATAAGTTTTTTTATTTTGAAAGAATATATCTTGAATTACAATTTGCATAATAGTCTCTACTTAAATCATTTGGAGACTTAAGAAAGGTAACCTATTTGGTTTGCATTTAGAATAGTACTCGTCTTTTCAGATGAAAATAGAAGGTCTGCTTATGCAACATCTGAGATAAGTGGCCTTTATCTCTTTCAATCTGGTTTTTAAATGTACTACCAATTAAGTGTAGGATAGTGATATACAATAGCCTATTACTCTTAAATTAAATAGGAAGTTCTTTTATTCTTCTTAAAGTCTTTAAATTTCTTCTTAAGAAAGAATAAGTACAGTTAAAGCAGTAAATGTTTGTCTTTAAATTTTTTTTTTTTT
>JBCDJE010000772.1:0-2408 GCA_038748185.1 Bacteroidota bacterium | reverse complement strand
GCAACTTTGCATAGTAATCCTTTCTGATTTTTAAATATAAAAAACTGTTTATCAGATGTTTAAAACCTTTTTAAGGAGAGACTAGGTAATTGTTGCCTCTTTACTTATCTAGGTAGATTATGTATTAGCATTATTCCAGTACATTCCTTTTTACATATATAAAACAAGTAATTAACTCCTCTTTTCAATACTTTCTACTCCTAAACATGCACTGGTTACAGCTAGGCTTGGTCCAACAATTACACCTAAAATCGGGACTAAAAACAATGAGGTAAACCCTAAGCCTACTCCAAGTGAGAGTCCTTTATTTTTTCTTCTAAGCGTTCTCCCCTCTTCTACAGTATAGCCTCTGTAAGCCGAAGTATGATCTACCATTGAAATTCCTATGAAATAGCTTTCAACTCCTATAATAATAAAAGGAGCAAAAGGAGCAAACAAAGGAATTAATAATGCCAAAAGACTGAGTATACCGATAATAAGTAATTCTTTTATCAGTATTCGCACTGCATCCATTATTCCTTTAAAAAATTCTTTTATAAATACGAACCATTGTATGGGAGCTTCTGTCTTTTTCCCTTGCATACTATTTAGTACTTCGTTTGAAAACAGATATAATAACGGTGACATGAAATTAATCATAAGGACTTTATAGCTTACAAAAAATAAGGCCAGCATAATAAATCGAATAAGCCAAAGCACAATTCCTGTAAGTATATTTCCTAGGGTTGATCCCGAGTCGTCTAAAGAAGTCCATGATAGTAACCAAGCCGAAAAATCATCTGAAAGCCAAATAGCAATATAAACCATTACTAAAAACAGTATGAGGCTAATAATTCCAGGAAATAACGCACTCCCCCATAGTTTTTTTTCTGAAAGAAATTGATAAGCTTTCGGATACATGCGTAGCCCTACTGATACTTGCTTTATATAAGTCATTTGTTAAAGAAACTTGAAGCTAATTGGAATAATGCTAGTAATGTTCATAAATATATTCAAGTATCTGCTGCATTACTTTTTTAGTTTCTGATGTATTCACAATATAGTGGTTAAGCATAAAACTAAAAATAAGCGTTTTTTTCCGCCTAGTTACTACATATCCACTCAAACAGTGGTTGTTTGATAGCGTTCCTGTTTTAGCAAATACATAGGGCTTTTCTTTTCCCCCATACCAATTTTCTATGGTTCCAGATTTCCCTCCATTGGGTAAAAGTTTGAAAAGTTGAGTAGTTCCCGGATTTTTTTGCAATTTGGTTAAGAGTTTTACTGTAGTGCGTGGTGTAAACATGTTATATCTTGAAAGCCCTGAACCATCTCTCCAAATAGGTTTATCTGGTAATTCTTGCATTAAGTTTTCAACTGCCCATTTAATGCCAATATCAACCCCAAGGGAGTCTGAGATTTCCGAAGAACACATCATCATAATTTGCTCAGCCAAAAAATTATCACTTTCCTGAAGCATTTTTCTGTACAATGTATCTGTATTACCCGTCCTTAATATTTTTCCTTCTTTTACAGGTATCTTATCATATTCCTTTATTTTTTTATGTAAAACATCTTCAAGCATTTCTAGAAAGAGTGTTTTAGAGTACATAAAAGGCATTTTTATTTCATAACCTGTCTGAAAGGTATCTGCCTTTGGGTAATAATGAAATTCATTTTGGTGTTCTGCTCTATATAAAGGCCAGTATTCATCCGGAGCATTTTCATACTTTAGAATAATGTTGTTTTTGAAATTTTGAGGTTCGACTAGTAAAGAATCAAAACTTCCTTTTAACCTAAAGTTGATATGGTTACCGTATATAGGGAATTTTGATTTTTCCGAAGAATAGTACCACTGATAATCGCTCCAGCCCCAACCAGGGCCAAATCGCTCGTCTGTAGTAGGTCTGTCATAGTAAAAGAGTTTACCTTGGTGATTGCTCAAAAAATTTATCACAGTACTATCATCAAATTCCTTATTAAGCAATAAAGGATAGCCTGTTCCCCAAAAAATCAACGAATCTTGCTGAAATTTATAACCTAAAACCGGAAGGGAATCTTTCAATATTCTGGAAGCTGTAAAATAAGTATATAGTTTTGTATTTGAAGCCGGTGTAAAATACTTATCAGGGTAATTTTCAATGAGTACCTTATCTTTTTTAGGATTGTATAGTACGAATCCGGTAAAGCTTTGACGTAAAGTTGTTGCAGTATCAAGCATTAATTGTATCGTCTCTTCTTTATTTAGCTTTTGCGCCAAAGATTTATTCGTAAATGAAAAGAGAATACAAGTAAGTACAAATAATGTAAAGTAGTATTTTATCTTCATAGTATATAGGGGAAAAATATAGCCCTAAATATAATGATGCCTACATTTACTTTATAGCCGTGTGCAATTGCTTTTCAATATTTATGCTCGTAAGTAAGCT
>JBCDJE010000771.1:0-2413 GCA_038748185.1 Bacteroidota bacterium | reverse complement strand
TTGATTATTTGTTATTTTTCTACAATTGCGAAGCAAATTCATCGAAAGGGCATGTTTACTTCAGGAAATTTAGGAATCTCCTTATATTGAAATGAAGGATTGTAGTGCTTAATAATATATTTCCAATCTAATTCAGCATAATAGACACCTTGACTAATACCAAATTTTTTGGCAATATATGGTTTTAGAAGACCAATAGAACCTATTGTATGCTTTTTATGCTGGTAAGATAAGCTAAAAGAATATGCTTCATTTTCAACATATGCTGTTTCTAACTCAGTAAAATTGAATCGAGTCAGAATCCTGATTACAATTCCTGAAAGCTGATGAAAACTGCTTTTGCGCTGTTTAACTTGCCAAGTTTCAGGAAAGTCCATACCTGTAATGGCTAAAGTTAGTAGCGCTTTTTCATGATACTTATCTTCATTTTTAATGTACGTTTTACCAAATTCAAATAACTTGAGGTTTGTCTGCTTTCTATTGATATTATGTGCAACTACCTCTAAGACAGAAAATACCATAGTTTGCCTCATTACATCTAGATCTTCACTAAGTGCATTAAGCATTGTAACATGGTGATCGCCAGATAAACTTTCGAGATAGGAGGTATAATCGCTATTAGTAAGAGAGTTAGTCATAATTTCTTGAAACCCCGAACCTGCTAACATTTGAGAGATATTACTTCTAAATAGCCCGGCATCTTTTTCAGGAAAATTGGCGAGGTAATCAGAATTTAGGTTTTCAGAAATATCAACATTATCATAGCCATACATGCGAAGTACCTCTTCAATAATATCGGCTTCCCTTTGTACATCAACCCGATAGGGTGGAACTTTTACTGTAAACCCATTTTCACTTTCATTTACTATGTCAATTTCAAGCCCATTGAGTATTGCTTTAACATGACTCTTATCTATTTCTTTACCAATAAGCCTATTTAAATTTTTATAACTCACTGCAACTTCGAAGTGCTGAATGGGCTCTGGGTAAACATCAACAATTTCAGAAGAAATATATCCTCCTGCTAAATCTTTAATAAGATTGGCTGCTATCTTCAATACTTTTACTGTTGCATTAGGGTCTGTGCCTCTTTCAAACCTGAAAGAAGCATCCGTTTTTAATACATGGTATTGTGCTGATTTCCTTATATAACCGGGATTAAAATAAGCACTCTCTAAGAAAATACTGGTTGTCTCTTGCGTTACTCCAGAATGCAAGCCACCAAAAATCCCCCCTATGCACATAGGGTCTGATATATCACAGATCATTAAGTCAGAGGCAGCGAGCTTTCTTTCCTTTTCGTCAAGTGAAACAAATGATGTTCCTTCGGGCAGTGTTTTTACTATTATTTTATTGCCTTTAATTTTTTCTGCGTCAAAGGCGTGTAAAGGTTGCCCATAACTATGCAAAATATAATTAGTAGCATCTACAACATTATTTATAGGGTTAATCCCGATGGCTTTTAATCTATTTTGTAACCATTTAGGAGAAGGCTGTATTTGCATGCCACTTATAGTAATTCCTGAATACCTAGGGCAAGCCTCGGTATTTTCTACAACAACCTCAATGGATAAATCTTTGCTATTTACAATCAGTTCTTCATTGCCATATTTTTTTAATGGATTTCCAAGTAATACTTTCAAATCTCTGGCTACTCCATAATGAGAAGCAGCATCCGCTCTGTTAGGTGTAAGCCCAATATCTAGCACATAATCTGTTTCAATTTCCAAGTACTCAGTTGCAGGCGTACCACTGGATAAATTAGTATCTAGTACCATAATGCCGTCATGATTATCTCCTAAGCCCAATTCGTCTTCTGCGCAGATCATTCCTTCAGAAATTTCGCCTCTTATTTTGGCCCTTTTTATTTTTAAAGTACCCCCATCAGCAAAATAAAGTGTAGTTCCTACGGTAGCTACCAGAACTTTTTGTCCAGCGGCAACATTGGGTGCACCACAAACGATAGGAAGAAGAGGTTTATCATTGCCCACATTTACACGGGTAATACTTAGTTTTTCAGCATTAGGATGTTTTTCACAGCTCATAACCTCCCCGATAACAACACCGGCTAAGCCTCCCTTTACAGGTTCAAACTTTTCTATTCCCTCTACTTCAAGACCGCTCATGGTTAATAAATGATCTAGCGATTCAGGCGTTTGTTTAATATCTATAAAGTCTTTGAGCCAATTTATTGAAATCTTCATTGAGTAATTTATCTACACTTTAGTTTCTATTAAAGTGGCAAAACTACAAGAATTTTTATTTTGCGTCATAAGTTATAAGGCAAAGCTTTTTTTAAAAGTGTAAAAAGTACACTTGGCTTAATTAACGGAATAGTTAATGTAAAATATTATAACATAAATTAGGTATTGTTAATTAACAGATCTATTTGCAGTTTTTAACAAAAAGGTTC
>JBCDJE010000770.1:0-2416 GCA_038748185.1 Bacteroidota bacterium | reverse complement strand
ATTTTAAAGTGTAGTTCTCTAAGAGAAAGTATCTCAAATAAACTAAACAGACAAAAAACTCACTCAAATGAACGAAGACCTACTTAAAGAAGAACCCATTGCGACAACCGATGGTGATAAAGCTGCAAAAGATTTACCTAAAATTGTACCTCCGATAGAGGAGAATTCAATTCCCGATACAGGCTATAAATACATACTTACAGAAGTTACCAGCGATAGATACCAACCCAAACACCAAGAAGAAATTGCCGAAGCACAAGGAAAACTCAGTAAACTCAAAAATAGAATTGCTATAGATATTAAGTTCTACAAAAATGAACGGAAAAAGAATAAAATAAGAGCTTTCTTTATTAGAGTAATGTCAACATTTATGGCAGCCGTTATCACGATTCTTTTAGGATTAAATATTGAAGGGTTTGAAAAAACATTCAGTACTATAGCCTTGATAATAAGTGGTTTTTTAACAGTGATAAGCATATTACAAAAATTACTTGATTCTAAAGACTTATGGGTACAATATACCTCAACAGTCTCACATCTCGAAGGTTTGCAGTTTTCAATTGAATATTTAGAAGCAGGCAAAAATGCACTACGATTAAGAGACGTAGAATTTGTGAAATTGAAATACGACAAAATTATGAATGACACTGCAAATTTTGTGATAAAAGTAAGGAATGATACAGGTGATGAATAATGGGAAAAAATGCCAAATTATATTTTTAATACTACCTATTAGGTAGTATTTTTTTTGTAAATATCCTATATTGCTTTTTTAACCTATTATTCTACTAACATCGATCTTTGAGGTTGTTTAACTACTTTTTACAGTGATCTAATTTATATTAGAATAAGCATACTAACTTTTTAAATAGACTTAACGACATAGAAATAAAGTACTGGCTATGTCTACATTGTTAACTAATATGCATTCATCCCGTACAAATAAAATTAAAAGTCTTTCTGTTGATTTTCCCGATACTGAACTCATTCTCAATAAAGATGGCAGTGTATATCATTTAAATCTAAAACCGAATAACATTGCCGAAAATATAATAGTAGTTGGTGACCCAGGCAGGGTACATCAAGTAAGTAAGTATTTCGATACGATTGATTTTGAAATGAATAAAAGGGAGTTCATTACTCATACAGGTAGCCTCAATGGCAAAAAACTAACTGTAATTTCAAGTGGAATTGGTACCGATAATGTAGAAATACTTATGACAGAGCTGGATGCACTTGTAAGTATCAACTTTAAGAATAGGAAAAGAAAGACAAGAAGAAAAAAACTGAAAATAGTCCGAATAGGAACTTCTGGAACACTAAAACCAGCAATAGCATTAGATAGCTATTTAGTATCAGAAAATGCTTTAGGATTAGACAATTTGATGACCTTTTACAAACTTGGGCAAAAATCGATATATAAAGATGTATGTAAAGCGCTAAAACAACACGTATCACTTCAGATTACACCTTACCTAGTGTCCTGTTCTCCTAAGCTTTTGCAGGCAATTGCTTTTGATATGTTGAAAGGTAATACCATTACAAGTCCTGGTTTTTATGCACCACAAGGGAGGGTTTTACGTGCTCCGGTAAAACATCCTGATCTATTAGAAAAATTGCAAAACTTTGAGATAGACAATTTTACGTTAAGTAATTTTGAAATGGAAACTGCTGCTTATTATGCATTTGGGCAGTTATTAAAGCATGATGTACTTTCTGTAAACGCAATTATTGCAAATAGGGCATTGAAAAAATTTTCTAAGAATCCCCAAAGGGTTATAGATGCGCTTATCATTAAAGTGCTGGAGCGATTTTCAAATCTTTAGTAATTCCGAAATTGTCAATTCAATAAGGAAAGTATTGAGGCGTTTTACTCAAAAAAATTTATGAAGAGATCGCCTTACTTTTTTAGCTTTATCGCAGTGATTTTTATTGCTTCTTTTTTTAGTGCTTGTACTGAAAGCATTATAGAGCCCCCTTCAAATTTGTTTGGCACAAGCTTCTATCCTTTGCAAAAAGGGCATTTTACCGAATATAGTGTAGAAGAAATTATTTATAAAGAATTTGTCCCTACTGATACAAGTAGGTATTTTTTAAGAGAAGAAAACGGAGATACACTTACCGATTTAACAGGCGGATTAATACAAAAAGTATTTTTATATAGGAGGTACGATTCGCTACAAAACTGGGCTTTAGACTCAGTATGGAATATTCGGTACGACTTTAACAGAGTTGTAAAAACGGAACACAATACGCCTTTCATTAAAATGGTCTTTCCGCTTAAATCCGATCTCACTTGGGATGGTAATGCCCTTAATCAATTCGAGTCGGAAACTTATGAAGTTTCCGATTTCAGGAAATCTTATGAGCAATTTGGGAGTACCCTCCGTATTACTCATCGGAGTGATTCAAGTAT
>JBCDJE010000769.1:0-2421 GCA_038748185.1 Bacteroidota bacterium | reverse complement strand
TTTGAGAAAGTACAATGGGAAAAAAAATAAATAAAGTAGTGAAAATTTTAATTGTTGATGATAATGAGGATGTACTAAAAGCTGCCAAGCTTTTTTTAAAGCGTCATTTTTTGCAAGTTGATTTAGAAAAAGATCCCGAAAATATACCAGACTTACTCAATAATGAGTCGTATGATGTCATTTTACTTGACATGAATTTTACTAAAGATGTAAGCAGTGGACATGAAGGGTTTTATTGGTTAGACAGAATACTAGAGATTGATCCCTCTGCAGTAATAGTATTGATTACAGCATATGGTAGTGTTGATACAGCTGTAAAAGCAATAAAAGAGGGCGCTACAGACTTTGTATTAAAGCCTTGGGAAAACGAGAAACTACTTGCTACTTTATCTTCTGCACTTAGACTAAGAGAATCACGGCTTGAGCTTAGCCAGTTGAAAGATAAACATAAGCAACTTAAAACCGATACTAACAGTAAGTTTAGAGATATTATCGGACAGAGTGATTCTATGCTAAAAATATTTGAAACCATTGAATTGGTAGCAAAAACTGATGCCAATGTTTTAATATTGGGTGAGAATGGAACTGGTAAAGAACTAATTGCAAGGGCTTTACATAAGCAATCGGAAAGAAGTGATGAAATTTTTATGAGTGTTGACCTGGGAGCCGTAAGCGAAACTCTATTCGAAAGCGAACTATTTGGCCATGTAAAAGGTGCATTTACCGATGCCAGAGAAGATCGTGCAGGTAGGTTTGAAATTGCAGCCGGAGGCACTATTTTTCTTGATGAAATAGGTAATTTATCATTGCCTTTACAAGCCAAGTTGCTCACCGTTTTGCAGAACAGAACAGTAACAAGAGTAGGTTCAAATAAACTGAGAAGTATCGATGTTAGACTTATTTGTGCTACAAATATGCTACTATACGATATGGTGAAGGAAAATAATTTTAGACAAGATTTACTTTATAGGATTAATACCATAGAGATAAACCTTCCACCCTTAAGAGATAGACTAGAAGACATCCCACTTTTAGCAGAACACTTTCTTTTGTATTATGTAAAAAAATACAGTAAACAAGTAAGATCGATCAGTCCTGCCCTCATTAAAAGAATGCAAAAATACCATTGGCCTGGCAACATTCGAGAATTACAACACGCCATGGAAAGAGCTGTGATTATGAGTCAAGGCTCGGTATTAGACGCAGATCAGTTTTTTTTAAGTGGAGCTAGCATACAAAAGCAACAAGACAGAGGAAATGAAGAACTAAACCTAGAAAACTATGACCTAGAAAAGGTTGAAAAAATCTTGATAAGGAAAGTTCTTCAAAAACACAATGGCAATATTAGTAAGGCTGCAAACGAACTAGGGCTTACCCGCTCTTCATTGTACAGAAGATTAGAAAAGTATGAACTTTAAAAATTTCAGACTAGGCGTCTTATTTCGAGTAATACTCCTAGCTGTTATTGTAAGTATATTTGTGATATTATGGTTTGAACAAGACAAACAATTGAGTGCTACACTTATCGGATTACTCATTATATATCAAATATATAACCTCTACTACTTTGTAGAAAATACGAATAGAAAACTTACTCGATTTCTCGAATACATAAAATACTCTGACTTTGCTTCTGGCTTTGCTGCTGATAATCGTTTGGGGAAAAGTTTCAAAGAGCTCAATGAAGCTTTTAATGAAGTTTTAGAGGCATTTAGACAAGCAAGATCTGAGAAAGAAGAACATTTACAATATCTTAATACTGTTGTGAAGCATGTTGGTGTTGGGCTTATTTCTTTTGATAATGATGAAAATATTGAGTTGTTAAATCCTTCTGCATGTAGGCTACTCTTCATTAATAATATTTTGACACTTTCTGAGCTAGCTGAAATGCATCCTGAACTTACCGAAATTTTAAGAGCATTACCTCCCGGAAGAAATTCGCTTTTTAGAAATAATGACAAGCAATTAGCCATTCAAGCAACAGAAATTAGACTTAGAGGCAAAAGTTTTAAACTCATTTCATTACAAAACATTCAAAATGAATTACAACAAAAAGAATTAGAGGCTTGGCAAAACCTTACCAGTGTGCTTAGGCATGAAATAATGAATTCAATCGCTCCGATTTCTTCACTTGTTGCTACTCTAAACGAAATATTCGAAGACGAGCTACCTGAAAATTATGAAGAACAAGAACTCATTGAATTAAGAAATGATGTAATTCTTGATATTAGTGAAGCATTAACTACTATTGATAGAAGAAGTAAAGGCTTAATAAAATTCATTAATGCTTATAAAGAATTTACACATATACCAAAGCCAAAGTTCAAATTAGTAATTATAAAAGATCTTTTAGAAAGTATTATCCAACTGCTTAAGAATGATCTCAAAAAAAATCAAGTACAGTTTGATTACCATATTGAT
>JBCDJE010000768.1:0-2427 GCA_038748185.1 Bacteroidota bacterium | reverse complement strand
TTGAAAGTGGATATGCTCCAAGGTTGTTTTCCCTGTAGTAGCTTTTAGTAAATCGCTCAGATAGTTGGAGGAAAGGTGTAACTTATCTGCAAAGTACTCTACTGAAGGCAGAGCAACATCTTCCTTACCGTAGTAATAAATTTTCAGCTCTTTCTCGAATGATTTTAAAATATCTGGTTTTGCATCATTACGAATGACAAATTGCCTTTTGTAATAACGTTTAGCATAAGTGAGTAAAAGCTCAAGATTTGCGATAACTACTTCTTTACTGTGCTGATCGATAGGCAAATTGTATTCAGTTTCTATATTTTCAAATATTTTAATGATATTCTGTTCTTCTTCCAATGATAAATGAAGTCCTTCTGCTACAGCATAACTGAAGAAACTGTATTCATCAAATTTAGCTTCCAACGAAGAACCGGCTATGTACTCTTTATGAAACATTAGTGTGAACCCAGAAGCCTTGGAGATAATATCTGGACTAACCTCTATTATTTGCAGTGGTGCCGAAAACCCCAATACTCCTTCCTGAAAGTCATACTGTTTACGACCATATTTTATATAACCTTCTAAGTCTTTCTTTAATCCGATTTGATAAAATCCATACGTATATTTTAATGGTATTGTAATTTCTTTTGAAGTCAAATCTTCAAAACGATATATAGAATATAAAGGGTGCTTGGAGCTACCTATCTTTGCCAGTTTGTGTAACTGATTGATGCTTTTAATATGTACAATCGAATCCATAATGGCTATTAAAATATTAAAAAAAAGCATTTTTGAAGCATAGGAAAATTACCAACTTGTCCTAAAGCTTTAAAATCTTTATACATTGTTTAGATTATTTTTCTTACTGCTTTCTAACAATCCTATAACTATGAGGCTAATGAGAATCAATTGAGGGTATTCCCATCCTCCGCCAGCATTATGAAATACCCAACCGTTTGGGAAATGGTAAGCAATTATTCCTATAGTGATAGGTATAAGTGAAATAGCTGCCCATTGTGTATAAAAACCAATAATTAAGAACAATCCGGCAAGTATTTCTGCGCCTGTTGAGGCGTAAGCGGTCCATACCGGAAAGCCTTTATTTATAAAGCTAAGTACAACTGTATCAAATTCAACTAAAAATGCTTTTCCTATCCCATGCAAGAAAAACATTATACCAATACTTAATCTTAGTAAAAATGTAGCTATTCTTAAAGTTATAGATGAGTTAGAGATATTATTCATTGGGCAAATTAATGATTGAAAGTTATGAATTGTTGTAGTTTAACTCTATATCAAAACTACTTCAGAATATTTTGGTCGAATAAACTTTTGGCACAGTCAAGTACAGATTGCTTTAAATCTATTGGTTGCCAATTCAGCTCATGTTTTATTTTAGTGTTATCGATAGTGCGTTTTGCATCCAAATCTATTAACACAGGCTTGGTCTCTTTATCAAAATTGCTAAACAGTCTTACTGCAAAGTTAGGAAGTGTTTTAGAAGGTATCTTTCTGTTAGGATAGTTCTCTTTTAAAATATGAGCGATATCCAAAAATGGTAAAAATCCATTAGCACATAAATATCGGTTCCCCGCTGCTTCTGATGTTTCTAAAGCTTTTATATGTGCATCGGCAACGGATCTCACATCTACCATTTCAAAACCTATTTTAGGTACTGCTGGCATACTACTATCGAGCATTTTTTTTACAATATTGGCTGATGTTCCAATGTCCTTTTCAATTACAGGTCCGAGAATGGCACCAGGTAATATGGTTACTAATTCAGGTGCATTTTGTGTAGTTATTACGAAATCCCAAGCAGCTTTTTCTGCTATTGTTTTGCTTCTGAAGTAGGGAGTAGTGTCTTTTGTATTATTAATATTTGTCCAATCGCTTTCTGTGAAAATACCATTTTTTCGTACACCATAAACCGCCGCACCTGAAGATGAGGTTATAACTATTCTTTTTATACCTGCCTTTGTCGCAGCTTTCAGAATGTTTAGTGTCCCGTTCTTTGCGGGTTCTATTAGTTCATTCTCATTTTTAGGCAAGGTAGTAGGAAATGGAGAGGCAACATGAATGATGTAATCAACTCCCTTCATTAATGCTTCCCATTTTTCGATAGGATCATTCAAATCGATTTGAGCAAAAGTTAGATTACCAGAATGAGATGTATGGCTACTAATAACCTCCTGTATTTGCTCTTTTCTAACGATATCTCTAAGAGTGCCTATTACTCGATACCCCTTTTCTAAAAGTTGAATGCTGGTATGAGAACCTACAAAACCTGTAATTCCAGTTAGTAAAATGTTTTTTTGCTGCATACTTGTATCTTTTTATGCAACAAATTTCGCCTAACCAAACTAGAGATAGTTAAACAGAATACGGATGTTCTTATACAAATTACGGTTTATGCAATGTTGACTTTAATTCACCAGC
>JBCDJE010000767.1:0-2439 GCA_038748185.1 Bacteroidota bacterium | reverse complement strand
CTTGGAACTTTGGTTGAAGAAACACTGAGCGTTTTGAGTAATTTCATGTTTGTAATAGGAGATAAGTCAGATATTTCCGTACCATAAATTTTTAATTCTGTTAATTTTGTAAGTTCTTTTAGTGGGGCAATCGAAGTAATTTTTGTGTTACCACAATGCAGCTTAACGAGATTTGGAAAATTGCTTACTACTTCAATATATTCAATTTTGGTATCAGATAAATATAATTCCTGAAGCTGCTTGAAATCCTTAATCGCTTCTATCGAGGTAATTTTTGTTTCATATAAACTAAGCCTTTTCATGTCATTCATTAGTCTGATAGGTTCAAGGCTATCTATGGCAGTATAAGAGCAGTCAAGCTCCTCTAGTTCAGTGAGGTGTTTAATAGGTTCGAGGCTTGTAATTTTACTACTAGCACAGTGTAAAACCTTTAACTTAAATAAGCCCTTGATAGGTTCAAGGCTTTCAACATTTGAATTTGTAATGTAAAGTATTCTTAAATTTTTTAAATCTCTTACAGGTTCTAAGTGTGTTAATTCAAACTCATTAATACCATTTCCTGTGCAAATTAATCTGCCCATACTGTAAATTCTATTCAGATCTAGTTGGTTTGGTTCGTTTTTTATTTTTGCTGAGATTCTAAATATATTTTTCCAAGAGTCATCAAGTGCTTCCCACCATTCTTTGTATAGGGCAGGAAAAACAGTTACATCAGGATTAGCTAAACGAAAAGATTCAAGATCTTTTTTACTTATTTTTGAAAAAGTACAATTGAGTTTTTGTAATTTTTTAAGCTCTGAAAGGGCACTGATATCTTCAATAGTGCTACCCATTAAATTTATTTTTTTTAAGCTGTCCAGAGCTAATAATGGTGCAATGGAAGTAATTCTACTTTTCCTACAATCTATACTTGATAACTTTGCAAGTTCTCCAAGATAAGGTGCAATATCAGTACTATCTGTTAATTCAATGTTTGAAATAAATATTCTTTTCCACTCTTCATCTAGCCCTTTCCACCACTCTTCATTTAATACGGGTTTCTTATTCTCCTGCGCAAGAATATTATTTATTGAGAAAAGTAATCCTAAGATTGTAATAACCAAGAATTTACCGATAGTACACATTTTCTTAATTTCAATAGCTTTCATTAAATGATAGTTTTACTACAAATACAATAGTATTTAGTATACTTTGCCTTATATAAAAAACTACTTTTGTTTTTTACTAAGGTGTTGAGTTCTTCTTAAAGTTGGTTTTCAGGATAGGTTTAATCACTTATTTTACGTTGGGAATTAGAAAATTGTATAATAGCATGCATATTTGCAAGTGTACAAACAATTTCTGTCCTATTTTTTGAGGAGATTTATATGAGTTCGTTTCGCCTTCTATAAGTTCAGTTTGAATACTAAAAGCTGAACAGTTTTTAATCGAAGTTTTTGGAGTCAAATGAATAGAGTGAGCCTACGAAATATTTACCCTATAATAGGTAATGCTTTCTTTCACATCTTCAAGTGTTATTATTTGATCGAAAAGGGCTTCTCCTGATGCACGTAAAATACTGGCATTAATCTTTCCGTCAGAATTCTTTTTGTCTTGCATTACTAATGGCGTAATGGCAGTTACATCATCATCGGTGATTTGTACAGTAGGAAAGATTTTGGTAAAATGATCAATTATTTGTTGTAAGGTATCTTTATCTATAAAATTTCTTTTATAGGAAATATAACTTTCACATATCATTCCTACAGCAATAGCTTCTCCATGTAAGAGTTTGTTACTTTTTTTACTTAGAAAGTGACTTTCTATAGCATGCCCAATCGTATGGCCGAAATTCAAGATTTTGCGTATCCCTTTTTCAAAAGGGTCTTCTTCAACAACATCGGCTTTAATCTCAATAGAATGAGGAATTACTTCATCCCAATTGATTTGTGTGAGGTTACTATGTTTTTTTAGTGCCTGCCAATGTGGTTCATCTTTGATGAGGGCATGCTTTACCACTTCAGCGTAACCTGAAATAATTTCTCTTTCAGAAAGTGTCTTTGTGAAATTAGGATAGATAATTACTTTTTTAGGCATTTTAAAAACGCCTATATGATTTTTAAACCCATTGAAATCAATACCGAGCTTTCCTCCTACACTGGCATCTACTTGTGCCAATAAGGTAGTAGGGATTTGTACAAAGCTAATTCCTCTTTTAAAAGTTGCTGCACAAAAACCGCCCATATCACCAATTACTCCTCCACCTAAGTTGATAAAAATCGATTTTCTGTCAAATTTATTTTCTGTTAAAAACTGCCATATTACTTCGCAAGTTTGAAGATTTTTATGCTCTTCTCCTGAAGTAATTTGTAAAACAATATGATGCTGTGGAATGAAATCTTTAATTATTGGATAACAAAGCTTTTGCGTGTTCTCATCAGTAAGTACACATATTTTGCG
>JBCDJE010000766.1:0-2440 GCA_038748185.1 Bacteroidota bacterium | reverse complement strand
CCCTCTTTTTAATTCTTTGTCTGAAAGAATATCAGCTACCCTATCATAGCGTTGCTCGTAACCTTTAAAGTTATGCGTGCGAAGCCTCTTATTCATCATTATGCCGTTATTAATAATTTTAAACTCAAAGTAGTCAGCAAATAAATAAGGTGGTTCTAGCAATTCCTCAACTGCATGCATAGAAGTATTAGGCTTTAAACCACACCCTATAAATAGAATTTTCCCTTTGTATTTTGGCAACAATCTGAAGGGTGAATTAGCACCTACAGGTGTATCATCGGCATGATGCCTTTCGAGCAGGTCTTTTGCCAGCTTACCTACTCCACAAACTGAATGCGTTGGAGAGATACTGCGATAAGTCTCAGGCATTGTCCTAAAAAACTCTGAAATAACACCAACATCAGAAGGTGTTCTTGAACGATCGAAAATAGGATTTTCTTTATTTACACTTTCATAAGTTAATGTAGGAACCAGTAAAGTACCACTCTCACCTATAGCTTTTAAAATACCTGATATAATAGTTTGCGGATGCTGGGGAATTCTACTTAAAGATTTTAGTGAGGCATGCAACATTACAACATCCCCTTCCTGAAGTCCGGTTAGTTTAAGTTGCATACTGATCTTTTCGACCAAATTCAGGGCAAGCGTAGGGGTTAACATAGTAATGAAGCTAAATTTGATAAGTTATCATTTATTATAACGGTTTAATTTGCAAACCTCATTATTGAAATACCTTTAATTTCTTTGTTGTATTTTTTAGTTTATATTACAATATCTAACAATAAAACCATTTTTTCAATAGCTTTTTATAAAGATTTGCTTTAAAATAGAAATTTAACTACTCAATCTAATGTTTTATTAGCATTAAAGTAATATACCTTTATCATTTCTAGTTGCTAGCGCTACAAGATCTTTAGTAGATAAGCATTAAATCAGTGAGCCAAATCACAATACATCTATAGGCATGTATCAGACGCTCAATTTATTCCAAACTGAGAGTTGTTTCTAGTAAACAATTTGCTGAGTCGCTACAATACATTATTAATCAGACTTTGGAATTAATGCTAAAAATGAATTTTTTACACCAATAAAACTTTTACTTTTACAGTAAATCGACATTTTCTTTTCTTTGTTATGGATAAAAATTTTGCAATTTTATATGTTGATGATGAGCAACAAAACCTTATAAGTTTTAAAGCTGCTTTCAGAAGAGAATACAAAATAATGACTGCTGTGAGCGGAAAAGAAGCCATTGAAATTCTCAGAGATCAAGATGTACAATTGATTATTAGCGATCAACGCATGCCTGAAATGACAGGTGTTGAATTTCTTGAAAAGGTACTTCCTGTTTATCCTGATGCCATTAGAATGATTCTTACTGGTTTTAGTGATGTGGAAGCAATTATTGATGCTATTAACAAAGGCAAAGTTTTCAGATACATCACTAAACCGTGGGACGAGAATGAACTTCGTATGACAATTGAAAATGCACGTACACTTTATACACTACAGTTGAAGAATAGGTCTTTGGTTGATGAATTACAAACTAAAGTACAGGAACAAGAAAAAACCCTAAAATTATTTATGAAATATGTTCCTGAACAAGTGGTGCAAAAGGCACTAAGTGATACCGATGATTCTATATTTGAAGGAGAGGTAAGAAATATTACTGTGCTTTTTTGCGATATAAGAGGCTTCACCAGTATGAGTGAAACTATGTCCCCAAAAGAAGTAGTATCCTTCTTAAACCACTATTATTCAATAATGAAAGAAGTTGTAAAAAGGCATAATGGTGTAGTAAATCAGTTTGTGGGAGATGAGATTTTTGCCGTGTTCGGTGCTCCGGTTGCTTTTCCAAATAATGAAGAAAACGCAGTATTCTGTGCAATAGATATGATGAAAAAATTACAATCTATCAATGATCTATTCAAAGATAAACTCCCTGAGCCAGTTGGAATGGGTATAGGTATAAACTCTGGAGAAGTTGTAGCAGGGAACTTAGGTTCTGAAGATAAAATTGAGTACTCTGTAACTGGTGACACGGTAAATACCGGAAAAAGAATAGAAATGCTTACGAAAGAATCACCTAATACAATATTAGTTAGTGAAAGTATCTATCAGAAAACTAAAAATCTCATCGAAGTAAACCCTTGGGAACCAGTAAGTGTAAAAGGAAAAAAAGAAAAGATTACTGTTTATGAAATAATGAGTAAAATATAATCTCTACGAATAAGGTTAATTTTTGTCGAAAAGGCGTACTATTCTCATCTAACATAAGTTGATATTCTAACAATTAGACAAGAATATTTTTTCGACTTTATAACCTTCTTATGTTACGTAGTTATTTTTTTATTCTATTATTTCTTCTAGGTTTCTCAAAAGTACTAGCTCAAGATTTTTGGCACGATGGAACAATCACTTTAAAAAATAACCTTTCACT
>JBCDJE010000765.1:0-2440 GCA_038748185.1 Bacteroidota bacterium | reverse complement strand
TTTCCAAAATGGATTTATCAATCTCTTTGATAAAACGCTTTCATTAATTTTTGGTTGTTTAAGAATAGGCTCCTAAAGAAAGTTTAGCATATTTAATTGTTATTTTTTTCGTAGCACAATGAATCTATCAGACAAATCAAAAGCCTTTCAGGAATTTTATGGAAACTATTTTGAGAATTTATATCTAGTAGGTAGAGGTGAGGTGCATTTTATCCAGTTTTACTCAACAATGAAACCTGTAGAGAAAGAGCTGGCTCTAAAACTTATGAGAAACGCTATACAAGAAGGAATTGAAAAAAATTGGGTAAATGAATTTTATGTTGAGGCGCTAGGTGAAGCAAAAGATAAAGATAGTATCGGTTTATTAACTAGCTTATTAGAAATACATAGTGATGAGTATTATCAGATCAGGATATTAAAAGCCTTATGGAAAATTAATGCTGATGACCGATATTTTGAAATGCTCAAAGAAGTCATTATCGATAACTTGGAAACTTACAATTGTAATTATGTATATTGGTTATTAGACTTCAAATCAGAAGAAGCTTTACATTTCTTGTTTAAATTTTTAACGGGTAATTATGGTGAAGAGAATAAAGCATCTGCTCTTAGGTTATTGAACTATTTTGATAATAATTTTAAGTTTTACGATCATTTGAAAGCTCCTAAGAGAAGCAAAGATTACTTTATGAAGCAGATGAACGAAGAAGCATTTATTATTGAATTACTGGAAAAGATGAAGGTAAAAAAACTGTAACTTCTAACACATACGAAAGCGTTTTATCAAAGTATCAAATCACCTTTTTGCACTCGATCTAGGGTTTTTATCCGACATAGTTTCAATGTATAAAGGAGCTTTTATTTTTAGCCCTAATCCTAGTCTTTCATTTAGGTAAGCGGCAATCCATTTATTAATTTTGAGTACTGCCATCTTTTTTCGCAGCCTACCTTGGTTATCGCGATTGAGGATGGAGGGGAGGGTACTGGTAGTAATTATTTCGTCAATAGCAGGAGTGGCGAGGTTTACTTTTGTTTCTTCGGAACTGTGGAAATGTGAAGTCATAAAAATAATTTTTCTGGGATTCTGTTCCCTCAGTAGTTTACAACAAGCGACAATTGTACCTCCTGTTCTCACCATATCATCAAGTACTACAATGTCTCTATCTTTAATAAAGGATAATGGATATTGTGAGTGCTGAGCAACAGTCATATGTACCTTTCGCTCGTCCGTTCTAATTTTATCCATTATCACTATAGGAAGGTTTGTTCCATTGGCTTTAGCCACGCTATTTACAAATTCTACGGCTCCTTTATCGGGTGCAATCAATACTGTATTGGTAGGGTCAACTATCCCGGAGTTGTGAATGTAATAGTTGAATAAACTATCGGGGAAGAGGTTTACAAAATTATTTTTTCCAAAGTTCCTAGTGTATTCATCTTGAGTAGAAACGCTGTGATTATGTACCGTAACAACAATATCTACACCCGAAGATTTAAGTAAGTTGGCATATAGACGTGCAGTAAAGGGCTGTCCATTAAATTTATAAAGATCAGCCATTTCTCTTTCAAAATTTGTTTTGCCGTGTGTGCGTTTGGGTCCTCTATCTTGGGCTGAGTAAAAGAGTTCTGGTTCTACTAATATTACTTGCTTTGCGTCATTGTCTTTGGCTGCCCTTGCTATAATAAAGTTACGCATCGCCAACTCATTTCTCGATACATGTCCTCTATGAACAGAAACAATAATAACAGTTTTACCCGAAAGCGTTGATCCGATGCTTGTATAATCTTCTTCATCATGAACTGTAAACCGGGGGCAGAACTCAGAATTGGCAAAAGTTTTTAGCATGATGAGATCAGAGAAATCGGACTTCTGCTGCAAGAAATCTGCAATATCTATAGCAAAATAACTATCAGATAGATTACCAATTACAATAACATCACTTTTTTTAATTGAAGAGGGTTTGTTTGTCTTTTCCACCAAAGAGGATTTATAATGATTTAAACTGCAAATAAAATCTTGATGGGAAAGAATACAAAAGTAAAGCTAAAAAATAATAAAAGATAAGTGGCTATGGATTTCTCGCTAGTATTTTTTCATGAAATAATGCGCTAATAATCAATGATATATTAGCCTTAAACGTATGATTGTTTTTGTCCAATTATACGCCTAATTACAAATAGATTTAAATATTGAATTATCCAACATTTAAAATAAAATCGAAAAGTAAAAATACAGTATAGCCGAAATTTACAGTTGATAAAAGTTATTTCGAAATAATGCTGTTTTTACTTAGAAAATTGAGAATCCCGGCCTTCACAAAAGCAGTAATTAATTTGCTAGGATTTTTACTTTCAGAGTTGAGTTGGGGTGAATACAGTGCAGCTAAGTAGAAATGATTTTGTGGGTATTCTATAATTTTAACAGCACCATTCTCATCTT
>JBCDJE010000764.1:0-2447 GCA_038748185.1 Bacteroidota bacterium | reverse complement strand
TCAATTTCTTCTTTATCATGCCCCGAAATAGCTAAGTTGATCATTGTAATATCATCAATCTTATTTTCTTCTTCTAAAGTAATATTAAGTCGCTCATTAGGTGCTTCATAAATAAAAGTTTCTTTAAAAGTACCCGAAGATTGTAACTCTGTTAAGAATAATGGTACAGTTACTCCTGCTCCTATCAGCCCTATTATCCACATACCTAATAATCCCCAGTTTAAAATAGGTTTGGTGACCATCTTTCTGGCAATAAGAGCGCTTCCGAGAATACCTATGAAAATAACAGGAATCCATACTGAAATAAAGGTGAAAAATACGCCAACAGGAGGAAAGCTATTTTGAATCATCTGAATCATTCCTATCGGAACATCAGTTTCATTTACAAATACTTCTATGGAGTCTGCAAAACCAAAGAAAATTGTAAGAGAACTTACCAAACCTATTGTGATACCCATAGATATCATTACCAATAAAATACCTATAAAAACTGATAGAATAGTAAATAAAACTTTGGCAATTGGGCCTACATCATCGCCTACACTATCAATAATTTTTGAAATGAGTCTAAACGGAAATAGTAATATTCTAGCAATTAAGCTCTCATCTTCATCCTCATCAAAATTAAGGCTATCTTTAATTTTCTTTTCTATGTTAGAAAGTGTAATAGGCTCACCTTTCATCTGCATACGTTCGGTGATAGATTTAGCTTCAGGGGTAATGAACCAGATAATAAGGTACAATATAAAGCCTACCCCACCAGTAAAAGTTGAGATTACGAACAATAAGCGAACGATATTTACATCAATGCCAAAGAAACTGCTTACTCCTGCGGCAACGCCCCCAAGTACAGCATTTTCACCATCTCTAAAAAGTCTTCTAAGTTTTTCATCTTCTTCTAATTCATTAGATCCCGGTATGGCTATCCAAATAATAGCATAAACTGCCACTACAAACCAAGGGGCAACGAAAGTGATAAAGATGTCGAAGAATGGTAATAAGAAAATCATCCTTACCCAAAGTGCATCAATATTAAAATAATGGGCAATACCTGAGCAAACACCACCGATCAGTTTCCGTTTTTCATCCCTAAGAAATGTTTTATCTTCAAAGGTCTTTTTATAGTCTGAATATTCTTTTGTCAGCTTCTTTTTTACAGTTTTAGTATCTGTATTTGTTTCTTCTTGGTAGAAATTTGAAGTGGTGCTATAAGTTTCATCAATGATTTCTTCAGCAGCTTCAAAATCTGATACCCTTCCCATAGTTGCCATGAGGTTTTCCACATCTTCATGGGTGATCACCTGCTTATTTTCCGATAATTTTGAAAGGAATATTTCTGCAATACGACTTTCGATATCGGCAATAATTTCTATGCTATCTTCATAATTAGAAAAATATTTATTGATGGAACTCAAGTAGTCTTTTAAGTTCTCATAACCATCCTCTTCAATATGGAAAATAATTCCGCCTACGTTGATGCTTATATTCTTTTTCATTTCTGTATTATTTGAAATATCTTTTCTTTATTTGAGTAATGCATTTTTTTAGTTGAAACAGTATTGTGTGTTTAGCCATCGTTATCTTTCTTCACTTTTGATTTTCTTTGTTTTGTGGCTGCTTTTTTTACTGTACTGGTAGTTTTTACCGTTTCACTATCGCTTTTTTCTGCTGTTTGAGTCCGAGTGAGTATTTGATCGGTGGCTGAGGTTAATTCTAGCCAAGTTAGCAACAGCTGTTCTAAAAAACTTTTCCCCTTTTTGGTGAGTGTATAATATTTTCGAGGAGGTCCTGAATTCGACTCTACCCATTTGTATTCTACTAGTTCGGCCTTTCTTAGCCTTGTAAGCAATGGATAAAGTGTACCCTCAACTACCATCATCTTGGCGCTGGTGAGTTCTTCAAGCATATCTGAGGCATAGACCTCGCCTTTTGAAATCACTTTTAAAATGCAGAATTCAAGAATCCCTTTTCGCATTTGCACTTGTGTATTCTCCAGGTTCATAATTCTAAAAACTTTATATCTATTAGGGAAATAGCTGAATTTATAGTTGAAATTAGTTTAGCCTCAATTATTTCAACGGACTTCTTTATAAAAGGTTCTATGTAAAACATAGTACTATATTTAAACTATTAGTATGTAATGTACTATAATGCATTACTGAGTGCAAAGACTTTTATATTATCTGTAAATATTGGTGATAAAGTGCAAAATTTAGGTGTGGGGAGGTAGGATTTACTTTAAACTGTAAAGTTCCTGAAATTTTTCTTAAACCTTAAATCAATTCTTTATATTGCTTCTTCAACTTAGGTTTTGAACATAAATTTTTACAGCCAAATTCGTAATTAGATAAGCAGTACACTTTTTAAAAAAACGGTTGAAAACTTTAAATCACTTTATTTCTTCTAATGACAGATGGGTGTTTTATGCTAAGTTTAATCCGATTCTT
>JBCDJE010000763.1:0-2448 GCA_038748185.1 Bacteroidota bacterium | reverse complement strand
CAGATTACTACACTTTCTGAATTCTCTATAGCTTTATTAAATACTTGATGAACATCTAACCCAATTAATACCTGTTCATTTTCCCACCAAACATCTAACTTATATTCTCTCAGTTCTTTAACTATTTCTTTAGTTACTTCTATTTCTTTTAAAGAAGAAGATATAAAAACATCTATTTTTTCTTCGAATAACATGGTTTCAGATAAATTTACTTGAGTTTTATTTGTCTTAATAAATGAATTATTACTTACATATTCATTTGCCGAAGAGAGAATAAGTGAAATAACGTTGATGAACTTCTGCCCACCATACGGCCAAAGACTCCTAGAAAAATGATCGTTCTCTACAGAATTACTTCGAATCAAAGTATGATGAGTTTGCCGAATAAGAGTTATTCCTTCCTGATTGGTCACTCTGAACGTAAGTGCATTTTCAGTATTAATAGAAGCATGTACTTTGATATAGGTATTTTCTTCTAGCTGTAGATCATCCAGATCAAACTCCAACATGTTGAAAATATAGTCCGTATTGTAGGTATCTTGTTTGAAGTTATAATAGGCCTCAGCGGGGTCAGGCTCATAGGTCATTACAAACATAAAATGAATATAGCCTACCACACTGATTAAATCAGATGAGGCCATATAAGTATAGATTTTTTGTCCTGTTAAAGGATCTATACTTTCCCCTTTAGACTCACTATTTGGAGAGAGTAGTTCTACAAATTGCCACGGGACATCATAATTTAGGCGATTACCATATAGCAGCCCATACTTTGCTTGTAAGTTATTCCTTTCGATAAGTAGGGCTGATTGTTTTTGGTTTCGGTATTGGACAGCATAGCTTAAAGCGCCAAGGGTCACCATTGATTTGAGTTCTTTCTTTTCCAGTAAACCAAAATCATCAGTAGCACTTTTTGTTATATATTTTATGACAAAAAGCTCTTGATTATTAGAAAGCTGTTTCGTATTATTTTCTATCTGGTATTGTAAACTAAGCAACTGCGAAGCACGACCCGTAAGTATCAAGGTGTCTATTTCAGGGTACTTTCCATCAGAAATTTCATAGCCAAAAAGAATGAAAAATTTTTCTAGTAATTCGATACTATTTTCCCTGAAAATAGGAATTAAGGTATCGAAGATAACTTTTGGTGAGGCATAAATTTGTCCCTCTGGCAAATGATCAAATGCAACATGCTCAGGGAGCAAACGAATATTTTTTTGCATTTGCGCTCTAGAGAAAGGATAGTCATAATTAGCTAATAAGGGTTTTAAGATGTCTTTGATGTAGTTTTTTACCGCGATTTTAACTTCTAGATTTTCGTGCGCAATAAGTTCAAACCCAGTATATTGCTGAATAGCATAGGCAATTACAAAATCAAAATAATTGCCAGCTGCATTTTTAGACATTCTACCTAATATATTGATTTTGTCTTGGGATTCCTTTTGTTCTATTGAAAAGTAAGTTAGATCAATGGTACTCGCTCCAACATCACAAACCAATACATATTCAATTTCTTTGCGCTCAATTCTTGCTTGTACGGCTCTGTTACGATTGAGTGTTAGTCTTTTTCTGATATCGTAATATCGAAAGGAAATTGCATCAGATTCAGAAATAAATTCAAGTCGCTTAATTCTATCGACTGAGGCATATATTCCCTCCTTTATTTTTTCTATATGTACAGGTGTAAATGAGTTGGGAACAGTCAATACCAACTGATGTAAGCGTCCACTCCGAGCAACAATTTCTGGAAGCGTGATATGCTTAATTAGAGACCAGTATACTGCCTTTAATATATCCGTGATGGGAGGTGAGTCAATAGAAATACTCTTTTGTATTTCGTCTTCTTTATACACTAGACCATCTAAGTTAGGATTTACTTCTACTAAAGAAGAACTTCCTAACAGAGAACGTAGATAAGGAAGTCCTCTTTTATGTGTATTTTCTACTAAGTTGTCTTCATTAGGACTAATATCGATAAAAGATTGTTCGTAGCTTTCGGCGTATATTTCCTTACCTTCTCTGAGCAGCATCATTGAGGAAGTAAGTAAACTAGAAGCATTAGTAGGTTCATGATTAAAAGAGATTTTAGCTAAACGATTCTGCAAGTGTAAAATTGCTAAGTCTTTAGACCAAGCCGTGTCACTATTCCCAAAAGCAGCTAATATTGCGGAAGTACCAAAATCTATTGCTAACCAATCTGATCCCAAATCTTCTGATAGCTTGATTTTTACATCAAAGTCAACCGCCTTTGAAATGCCCTTCGCTCTATCTGTTTTTATTTTGATTTTAGCTTTGATACCAAAGATCAAACTCACTTCTTCTTTCACTAAAGCCTTAATGAATGTTTGTTTAAGCAATATAGTGTAATGCTGAGCAGGTTCTCCGTCTCTTATGTTAAAGGGTGTATGTTCTTTTAAAAATTTATCTAATGGATATTGAAATTCGAAT
>JBCDJE010000762.1:0-2451 GCA_038748185.1 Bacteroidota bacterium | reverse complement strand
TTTAAAACATCTTGAAGAATATTATAATAACGATCAGCTATAAATTTTGCACCAGCATCATTGTAATGTACATCATCTGCTAAGTGTGAATCATTAAACCCTGTAAACATATCAACTGTAATGACTTGTGATGTAACAGTAGTTTGCTGAGTTGCAATCGTTACCACTTCTTGCTGCATATTGTTGAAAGTAGTGGTAAACGCTGCAGTCATAAAGCTAGATTTTCCAGGGGCTAATTGCTCAATGATAATCGTTACATTAGGGTTTGCTGTTTGAAGGATGTCAATGATAGCATTGATATTGGAAATGGTCTCATTATAAGAAGATAATCCATTTAGTATATCATTTCCACCAGGTGAGCTGAAGAGTACTATGTCTGGAGCACCTGCTTTATTTATCCATTCGCTAATGCCATCTAATATTTCTCCAGAAGTCCATCCTCCTCTTCCTTCATGGTCGCTATCAAAAGGTAAATCTAGGAAGTCCTCATAGGAGGCATTATCAGTTTGTGTTCCTATATAATCAAAATCCCATTCTCCATCAACTAATAGCTTCCATAGCTCATATCTAAAGCTTTCAAAAGCTGGTCTGGCTCCTTCAACCCTAGATGCACCTAAAGGCATAATTTTATTAAGTGAAGTACTACGAGGTTTAGGTTGAGTATCATCTTCATCACAGCTGATTAGTGTACAAGGTATCATTACAGCTATGAATAAGAATTGGATGAATTTTGAAATTGACTCTATTTGAAATTTTGTCAGCATCATTTAGATAATTTTAAAAGGTTTTAAGTAATATTTTGAACTTGGCTAAAGAAACGTTAAACATCATTAGGTAGATGATTCTCTGTAAGTATACAAGTATGGAAATATCAAGAATATGATATTTTAGGACAAATTCAATCCTCTTTGGTAGGCACCAGGTGTTTGTTTTGTCACTTTCTTAAATGCATTGTAATATACACTCTTTGTTTTGAAACCTGCTTCTAATCCTATCGCTTCAATAGAGAATACATCAAATTTTTTATCATGAAACATCTGAATAACATGGTTCACACGAAATTCATTTACATAGTCGTTGAAATTCGTTTTTAAAACGTTTTTTATTAATTCACTCAAATAACCATCACTTATCCCTAACTTTTCCGCAACAATCGTACGGCTCAAACTAGGATTTAGATAAAGTCTATCCTCAGTCATTAATGTATCCAGCTTTTGTATTTTTTCTTCTTTTTTTTGAGAAATGCTTATATGCTCGTTTTCTTTATTAATATCGATAGCCTTCTCTTTTACAATAACTAAATTGTGGTTTGAAAAACTCGATATTTGTAATTCTTTTATGTGCCTTCTTTGCTCAGATATATTGAGATGATGGACACCTAAGTAGGTAACTATTACAAGGAAAAGGGCTAGTACTGCCAATAAGTATTCCCAAATAGCAAAATCAAAAAATGATGCGATAGGGTCACTAAATAGCCAGCTTATTAGAAAAGATAAAATAGCGAGGCTATTGAATGCTAACCATTTTTTCTCTTGCTTGTACATGTTTGAGGCGTTTCTAATTTTTGAATAGGAAAACCCTATTAGCACAATTGAAAAAGGTAAAAAGCTGAATACCCTTATCTCGATGAGCATGAGCATTTTTTCTTCATTACCATTGGTTAACCAATCGTACAAATCAAAATCAAAAAAGAAATCTATCGATTGAAAAAAACTTAAAAACAGGCAGGGAATAGCTAATAACCAAATCTTTTTACTGTTGCTTAAAGGATGCTTTATTGCTTTTAGGGTGTACATCATAAAGGCAAAAGGAAACAAAAAGTCCCAGCTGATTATTTCCATTATTCCGTTGGAAGGAACATACGCTTCGAACCATGTATAAGTAAGACAAAAGTTTAGAGATATAATAGTAGCTGCAAAATATTTGTGAATATCACTTCTGAAGGATTTTGAACTAAGTATTAGGATTACTAAGAAAAGGCTAAGTATAATTCCAAATAGCACTACAATATCCAAAAAGGCGAAACTCATTTAAGGGTATTTTTAACTGAGGAGAACGATTAGATGTCTATGAACTAATTTGATCTCTGCTAAAGTATCGGGTTTATACAACACTTTCAAATGTCTATTTAGAGCTCTACATTGTATTTAACGCAATCCATGCTCACCCGATCTAATCTTATCTGTCCTGTATCAATAAAAGTGCAACCCTTACCCCGAAATACCAGTCTTCTTCCAATTTAGTAGAAAAGCTACAATAACTTTTTATTCTTCATTGGCAGTTGATGTTGTGTTTTACGATATCAGCTATGAGCAATCGCTTGGATTCGACTAAAAATCATATAACCCTCGGTAGTACAATATTATTTTTTAAATTTTTCGACTTCTTAAACAGACTGACGGTTTGTGTATAGTGCGTAGTATTCCGCTCTTTTCTTTTATCCCTAATCTA
>JBCDJE010000761.1:0-2455 GCA_038748185.1 Bacteroidota bacterium | reverse complement strand
GAAGCCGTTACAGCAGATGATCCTTTTAACGAGTTTACAGCTACCCTTTCCGAAGAACAAAAAGCACAAGTAGCTGAAAAGCCCTATTTTTATGAGGTGAGTTTAGAGAATAAAGGGGGTTTAGTGATGCCTGTTATTTTAGAATTTACCTATAAAGACGGTTCACAAGAAATTAAGCGTATACCCGCAGAAATTTGGCGAAGAAATGCAGAGCAAATAGCCAAAGTCTTTAATACAGAAAAAGAAGTTACTTCTATAGTGCTCGATCCTTTTGAAGAAACAGCGGATGTAGATCTAAGCAACAATTATTGGCCTAAACAAGAACTGCCTTCAAGGTTTCAGTTGTACAAAGAAAAAGCAAGTGACGGCAATAAATAATAAAATTTATTTGTAACAAATGAATAGCCATGCCGGAGAATTCAACCGGCATGGTAATTTTTAACTCAGACTTTTTCAAATAAGTAAATAGTCGAAATTATATATACATTTTGATGGTAGCTTATAGTTGATATTCAATTTTTACAAAAATTAATGACTATTATTTAATCTCTACTTAGGAACTATTACTTAGCTTCAACTATCTATTTTTTAAATAGCTAAACACATTTAAGATGAAGAAGACTTTATTTATAATCTTTCAGAGTTTGTTTTTATGCTTAAATCTCAGTGCACAAGTAAAAAAACATACTGAAAAATTTGAGCAATTAGAATATGAATTGCGTGACCCTAATGAATACCGTACGGCATCTGGGGCACCAGGTTATAAATACTGGCAAAATGAAGCTGACTATGTTATTGATTTAGAATTGGATGATGAAAACCAATCGATTACAGGTGAGGAAACCATTACCTATCATAACAATTCTCCCGATGAACTAAAATACCTTTGGTTACAGCTTGACCAAAATATGCGAGCAAAAGATTCGCATTCCTACAATACAGAAACAAACCAAATGCAGCACAGCATGAAAGCTTATGGATATGGTACTAGTATGAATAGTGTACTTGATCCAAGTTTTGATGGGGGTTTTAAAGTTTCGGCAGTAAAAGATGTAAAAGGTAGTGCATTACCTTATGTAGTGAACCAAACCATGATGTCGGTAGATTTACCAGAACCTCTAAAACCAGGGGAAAGCTTTTCTTTTAGTGTAGCTTGGTCGTACAATATCAATGATCGAATGAAGATTGGTGGTAGGTCAGGATATGAATATTTTGAAGCCGATGATAACTATCATTATACTATTGCTCAGTTTTATCCTAGAATGTGTGTTTATAGTGATTATGGAGGTTGGCAAAATAAGCAATTTTTAGGCTCTGGTGAGTTTACATTGCCTTTTGGGAAATTTAAAGTAAGTATTACTGTACCGGCAGATCATATTTTAGGAGCAACCGGAAAACTACAGAACCCTGATGAAGTACTAAGTCAGGAACAATTGAGCAGGCTTGAAAAAGCAAAAACAGCTACAGAACCAGTAATGATTGTTACACAGGAAGAAGTTGAGAAAGCGGAAAAAACACGTGCCAAACAAAAGAAAACTTGGGTTTTTGAAGCAGATAGTGTGAGGGATTTTGCCTTTGCTACTTCCAGAAAGCTCATTTGGGATGCAATGGGAGTACCTATGGAAGATCGCATTGTGATGGCTATGTCATACTACCCTAAGGAAGGTAATCCACTTTGGGAAGAGTATTCTACCAGAGTTGTGGCGCATACTTTGGAAATATATTCAAAACATACCATTCCTTATCCCTATCATAAAGCGATTTCGGTACATGCTAAAAGTATAGGAATGGAGTATCCTATGATCTGCTTTAATTTCGGAAGACCTAACCCCGATGGGAGCTATGCAGATTATATTAAATATGGGATGATAATGGTGATAATCCACGAAGTAGGGCACAATTTCTTTCCTATGATTATTAATTCAGACGAACGCCAGTGGACTTGGATGGATGAAGGGTTAAATACCTTTATGCAGTATCTCACGGAAGTAGAGTGGGCAGCTAACAATCCTAAAGAAAAAGACTATCCCTTTAGAGAAGGTCCACCTAAGAAAATCGTACCCTACATGAGCATGGAAAAAACCATGATTAGCCCTATTATGACTAACTCTGAACAAGTACTCAATTTAGGACCAAACGCTTATGGGAAACCTGCAACAGCTCTAAATATTTTGCGGGAAACTATTTTAGGACCTGAGCTTTTTGATCGCGCTTTTAAAGAATATGCCGAACGCTGGGCATTTAAACATCCTACACCTGCCGATTTTTTTAGGACGATGGAAGATGCTTCCGGTACAGACTTAGATTGGTTCTGGAGAGGTTGGTTTTATGGGGTTGAGCATGTTGATATTGCGATGACAGGAATAAAGAAATTTAAAATAGGTGATAATGAGGCAGAAACATTTAGTGAAGCCGTTACAGCAGATGATCCTTTTAACGAGTTTACAGCTACCCT
>JBCDJE010000760.1:0-2456 GCA_038748185.1 Bacteroidota bacterium | reverse complement strand
GCAAGAAAAACTGCCCATAATGCAGGAAAGAAAAAAGTTTTAATAAAAAATGAAGAGGCAGCATCTATGTTAACTCAAGCTGCAATTGGTAGTTTAAGTCCTGGAGACACAGTAGAAGCGCATATGCATCTTGATATGGAAGAGTATTTCTATTTTTTAAGTGGAGAAGGAAATTATGTAATAGATGGGGATATATGGAAAGTAATCGCTGGTACCTTCATTAAAATCCCTGCTAAAAAACAGCATGCTTTAGTAACAATCGGTACTGAACCTCTTACTTTTATCTATTGGGGAGTAGCATTAGTATCATAAAAAAGGTGGCTAAGCTGCCACCTTTAATAAGTGATTTAAATAATTCTTATTCTTCTTCTTCACCTTCACCTTTAGATTGAGCACTTTTCAGGGCTCTAGGTACATCTATTGTAGCAATAGTAACCATAGGATTGTTTAGAATAGTGAATTTATCTTGGTTTAGACTTGAAACTTTTACTGATTTACCTAATTCTAAACCTTCAATGCTCACTTCAATGCTTTGAGGTATGTCAGCCGGAAGCGCTTTTACAGAAAGTTTACGTGTCTTTGTTACCAATTTACCACCCTTTAATAATCCCGGAGAATTCCCCTTAAAGCTTACCGGTATATCCATTTTTACGGGTACATCATCGTACAAGCGAAGAAAATCTGCATGTAAAATCACCTCACTTACCGGATGGAATGTAATATCTTGTAAAATACACTTGTACTCACTTCCTTCAATGTCCATATTTACCATCTTCACTTCAGGAGTATAGACGAGTTCCCTAAAAAGGATCATAGGAGTATAAAAATGGATCGGTTCGTCTTTGCCTCCATATAAAACACAAGGGGCATAACCTTCATTTCTTAATTCTTTGGAAGCTTTTCTTCCAAGGCTACTCCTGTTGTAGCCTATCATGTCTAAAAATTTCATTCTATAGCGTTTTTAAATTTTAAAAGTTTTAATCCGGTACTCAGTCGCTTTCTTCATCCCGGTTGTAAGATGTACTACTCAGCACAACCTCTTAAATTTTGGTCTGCAAAGGTAATTAAATTATCTAAAAATGCTTGATGAGAGACATTATTTTATAACCTATTATTTAACTTTACCTTTTGAGTAAGTAGTTGCCTAATGTGCATTCTAGGCACTTCTTCTCTTCACAATAATTTTCAAAAAGCTCAATAAATGCTTGCGAGTCAGCTGCATATTTTAGTGGAGCGTTAAGCGCTTTCCATTTGCGTATAATCTTATTATCTTCATAACGCAATTGCATTAAAAGTGCTAGGCCTTTGGCATAACCCGATCCTGAGTCTAAATAATTAGCCTTGGCAACAAGCAAGGGTACTACTACATTAATGAATAGCAGTTCTTGAGAAGTTTTACCTATTTTAGGTGTGCCTGAATGAAATTCCTTAGTAAAATCATAGTGTTTTTGCCAATAGGCAGTAGTTGTAACCTGAAATATACTATGAGGCTGTGTTAATACTTTAGCGTTGGTAAGTGTATCGAAGATTTTTTTGTGGTGGTATAATATTGTTGCCACTTGAGCAATCCGTATGGTTGGGAAATTTGGTGGTCTTAATCGCATAAATCGCCATTGCGATCGCTGTATTTTATTATTAGCAATCTTATATTTTGCCAAAAGGTATTCATACTCCTTTTTTAATTTTGAATGATATGAATCTTTGATAGTTGTATTTAAAAAGCCTGCCTGACCATAAAGCAGGGCTTCTATTTGTATTAAATATTGCTGTTTTTTTAAAATGCGATAAGGTAGTATTGTAGCGAGTTGAAGAAAGGTACTACTATTGACTTTAAAGCCCATATACTTCATTAATAATTGGTAAGCAGTTTCTTCCCAATCATTGTTATTTTGTTTAAGTAAGTGAAGAACTTCACCACTTTTTCTCTCCAGTCTTTCTGCTAAAACCCGATCTTGCATTGCTTTGATATAAAGCTCAGGTACTTGAGTAAATTGTGTTGAACAAAGAATGGCATCTTTACCTCCAATTAATATTTCATATCTATTAATTAATTCCTTTTCCACAACATCTTTTAACTCAAAAACGGGTAATGCCACATCATTATGTGTAGTGGCTGCTCTTCCATTATTCTCCCAAACAACATGTAAAATAACATTATTATAGGCAGGGTTATACTGGTGTTTATGAGCAAACCAATCAGAAGATTTAATGTGAATTTCAATGTTTCCTACCCATGTAATTTCACCTATTTTTATAGTTGCATGCATAAAATCAGGACCATCGTGGTGGTTATGAGAACCAGTGCTCATTATACTTAATGATTTTCCACAGGCGGTTCTTAGAGCTCCTTGATTAAAGTATTGGAGTTTCCAAATGTGATGTAGAAAAGCCTCCTTCATAGTGAGATGATTTTTTCTTAAATTCAAATGCTTTTAACTACAAAATATTTTTTTCTT
>JBCDJE010000759.1:0-2458 GCA_038748185.1 Bacteroidota bacterium | reverse complement strand
GTTTAACTTAGAGCTTTCATTGCTTTTTAAACTATGCGTAACTTTTATGCTCTTTGTTGTCTACTACTACTATTATACTCAAATAACCTTCACTCACAAGAACGCAAAAAAGTAGGAATAGTACTAAGTGGTGGAGGTGCTAAAGGTTTGGCACATGTTGGGGTGTTAAAAGCTTTAGAAGAACATAATATTCCTATTGATTATATTGTAGGAACCTCTATGGGAGCGATTGTTGGCGGGTTTTATGCAGCAGGATATTCAGCAACTGAAATTGAGGGAATTGTTCTTTCGGAAGATTTTCAAGAGTGGTCATCAGGAAAATTGCTTGATAAAAATAAATATGAATATGCCATGGAACCGGCTATTGCCGAAGCAGTAGCTTTTTATGTGGACTTGGATTCAAATTTTCAAGCAATTGTAAATTCTAATTTTGTTGATGATGCCTCTCTTAATTTTGCATTGGCAAAGCAGTTAACCAAACCTTCTGAACTTGCAAGGTTCAATTTTGATAGTTTGCCTATTCCTTTCAGATGTATTGCTGCTGATATTTTTACACAAGAAGCAATTGTGTTGAAAGAAGGCTACCTGAATGATGCTGTAAGAGCATCTATGACAGTTCCTTTATTTTTTAGACCCGTAAAAATTAACAACAAATACCTATACGATGGAGGAATTTACAATAACTTTCCGGTAGATGTAATGCGCGAAGAATTTCAGCCCGATGTAGTTTTGGGTGTAAATGTGTCTTCAAAGGTTTTTAAAGAATATCCTTATGGGAAAGATGACGAACTTATCTCAAATGCATTAAAGTATTTTTTACTAGATAACTCTGATCCCGATTTACTTTACGAAGAAGATGTATTTATTGAACCTGACCTTAAAGATTACAGTGCTACTGATTTTATCTATGCGCGAGAATTAGTTGACCTTGGTTATGATGCAACTGTCGACTTAATGGAAGTGATTATAAAAAAGACTAATAATTACATAAAACCTCCTTTCATAAAAAGGGAACGCTATTTAGAAGATGAAGAAGTATTGATCAGTGAAATAACTGTAAAAGGAATAAAGAAAAGGCAGCAGAGTTATGTAAAAAATGTGATAAAAAAGAGTAAGGAAGATTTAGAAATAAAACAGCTATCAAAAGTGTATTACCGTCTTATTTCGAATGAGTATTTTAGAGATGTTTATCCTACATTTAAAAAAAATGAGAATGGTAAATACAATTTAAACCTTAAAGTAAATGCCCGTAACAAAGTAAAAATAGGTTTAGGAGGCAATCTGGCATCAAGAAGTATTAGCGCGATTTATGCTGGAATCGATTATAATTTTTTAAGTAGAGCACTTTATACATTAAAATTAAATACTTATGCCGGACGCTTTTACACTTCAGTAAGAGGAGTGTTTAGAGCACACTATCCTTCTGTTACACCTATTTATCTTGAAACAACGTTTAACCTCAACAGGTGGGAATATGTAAATGCAGAAGAATTGGTCTTAAAGGGAAACGAAAGTGCTTTCATTCAAAGGATTGATAGATATATTGGTGGAAACTTAGGTCTTACTATTAATAGGGATGCAAATGTTACATTAGGGGCAGCCTATATAAGAGATACAGACAATTATTTCAACTCAGAGAATTTTAGTAATGCTGATAACTTAGATGTGACCAGATTAAGAGGAGCTCTATTAAATGCAAAGTTTGAACATAATTCTTTAAACAGACGCATATTTCCAACACAAGGGAAACTCTCTGCTATTTCGCTAAGGTATTTTAATGGAGGAGAAATCCACGAGCCGGGAACTACTTCTTTTTTTGATGAAGATATTAGAATTAACAGAGCTTGGATGGCTTTGAAAATTAAATGGCAGCGATTTGTAGGGAAAAAAGTGAGTGTTGGATTCCTTATGGAAAGCCAGTTTTCCAATATGCCAAAGTTTAGAAATTACCGGGCATCTTTAATTAATGCGCCGGTTTTTGAACCTCTGATTGATAGCAAAACTTTGTTTCTTGAAAACTTTAGAGCTTATAATTACTTGGCAGGAGGAATTGTTCAAAATACGCCGATTCTAAAAAATTTAAATATCCGATTAGAAGGATATACTTTCCAAGCAATAAGAGCAATTGAGCAAGGGCAAGACCAGCAAGCTGTATTTAGCGATGTCTTACCACAAATAAGATGGATGGGAGCTGCGAGCTTTGTATTTAATAGCTTAATAGGGCCTGTGAGTGCAAGTTTTATTCATTATGACGATCCAAATTATAATTTTGGTTTCTTATTTAATGTAGGGTATATCCTTTTTAACCCACGACCATTTGATTAACAATAGCGGAGTTGAGCACTCAATAAAAGTAAGTTAAGTACCTTAATAGCAGTTGATCAAAAATGACGGTATTCTCCATTTTAATTATAGCTAGAGAACAAGAAAGATTTCCTCCTTTTGGATTACAAACCTT
>JBCDJE010000758.1:0-2458 GCA_038748185.1 Bacteroidota bacterium | reverse complement strand
TTAAGAAATCTTAGCAAAAAACGCTTATTTGCCTTTATAAATGTAGTTGGATTAAGTATTGCAATAGCCTGTAACATCTTGATTTACTTGTTTGTAAGTGATGAGTTAAGCTATGACCAGTTTCATGAGCAAAGAGATCGAATAGTAAGGCTAAACCGAGTAACGTATAACCCTGATGGTAGCTTTAATAATTCTGACGCTTTTTTACCAGCACCGCTAGGTCCTGCTTTGGTGAACGATATGCCTGAAGTTGAGGCAACAGTACGTTTTCTTACTTACGAAGATTATTATATTAGAAATGGAGAACAGATTTTTTTAGAAGATGTACTCTTTGCTGATAAAGATTTCCTTAATATGTTTTCTTTTAAAGTATTAAGCAAAAATTCAGGAAGCCTTTTACAAAATTTAAATGCAGTATTAATTACAGAAGACATAGCTGAAAAATACTTTCCCGGTGAAAACCCGGTAGGGAAAGAATTAGAAATAAGGCTTAATAATGTTTTTGAGACTTTTACTATTACAGCCTTATTAGAAAATATCCCTTCTAACTCTAGTGTACAATTTAGTGTAGTAATACCATTTGAAAAGGGAATAGCAACTTTTGATTGGATAAAGCAAAGTCTTGATATGTGGAATAGAGCCGCTTTTCCTACATATGCTTTGCTTAAAGAAGGTGTTTCTGCGGAACAATTACAAGAGAAAATGTTGGCGTTTAGGCATCGCTATTATCCTGATGAACTGGAAGAACTCAAAGCTGGAAAAAACTGGGAAGAAGGTGATCCTGTAAAGCGAAATTATTATGTACAACCTATTACCGATATTCACCTTAATACACAACTGCAATCTGGTATGGTGCCACCTAGCAATCCTATGTATTCATACATCTTATTAGCAATAGGAGCAGCATTGCTATTACTTGCTTGTATCAACTTTACTACGCTTACTATAGGACAAGCTTCTAGCAGAATAAAAGAAATAGGTATTCGAAAAGTAGTAGGTGCAAAAAGAGGGCAACTCATTATTCAACTATGGGTAGAGTCATTTTTAATGAGTGGTCTTGCATTAATAGTAGGACTTGTAATAGTTGCCTTAGCCTTACCAGAATTTAATACCATAGCACAAAAACAACTGACATTAACTGCTATTTTTAGTATAAAAAAGCTCGTAATTATTACTGGGTTTTTACTTATTACAGGGCTAATAGCTGGCGGATATCCTGCTCTTTCCTTTTCAAATTTTAAGCCACTGGCATCATTAAAAAATAAGATAAAGCTAGGAGGCACTAATACCTATACACGTACTTTGGTAGTTATTCAGTTTGCCGTTTCACTATTGTTAGTAAGTGTAACGCTTTTAATGAGTCGACAAATTAACTACATGAAATCAAAAGATTTAGGTTTTGATAAAGAACAACTTCTAGTAATAAATGCTAATTCTCTAGATGGATATGATCTAATAGAACGATATAGGGCAGAAACAGTAGGTTTGCCTGCTATAGTAAGTATTGCCGGGTCAGCTACCTCGTTTACTATGGGTAATTTACGCCGTGGCTACGATTATAAAGGAGAAGAAAAGCAAGCATACCTTTTTGAAGTAAGCGCCAACTATATCGAAACTATGGGCATGGAGTTGTTAGAGGGTAGAAACTTTAATCCTGCTATGGCTTCTGATTCCACTAATGCAATGATCGTAAATGAATCATTAGTAAAAGACCTAAACCTTAGTAAACCAATTGGTGAGTTATTAGAAGGTTTTTCTCGTGGAGATAATCCTTCGCCAGCAATTATTGGCATATTAAAAGATTATCATTTCAGCTCCCTTGAAAAAGCCATTGAGCCGTTGGCAATCACTATAGGGTCAAGATTTGGGTTTAGGCATTTATTAGTTAAGATCGCACCTAATAAAATTAGGGAAACCATTCCCCAGCTTGAAAGTATTTGGAAAAATATCAGTCCTGATTTGCCATTCACCTACTATTTTCTAGATGAACAAATGGATGCGCAATATCAGAACGATGAACGTTGGGGTAAAATCGTATCTTATGCAGGTATTGTTACCATTTTGATTGCATGTTTAGGCTTATTTGGTTTAACTGCTATTAGTGCATCAGGTCGAACGAAAGAAATGGGTATAAGAAAAGTACTAGGAGCTACTGTACCAAGTATCATGTGGTTAGTATCTAGAGAATTTATTCGATTGATTGCTTTTGCCTTAGTATTTGCAGCTTTACCTGCATGGTATCTTAGCAAAATATGGTTGAACAATTTCGCCTATCGTATAAATATAGCCTATGACCTATTTCTTTTTGCGGGATTATTTATACTGTTTGCATCAGCTATTACAGCTTCTTATCATGTAATAAAAGTATCTTTAGAAAACCCGGTAAAATCTTTACGTGATGAGTAATAATTTCTATTGTTACAAATAACACAAGCATACTAAAGCATTTTCTATAACC
>JBCDJE010000757.1:0-2459 GCA_038748185.1 Bacteroidota bacterium | reverse complement strand
TGAGTATTTTGCAGTCTCAGTTAGTGAATCACAAGTTGATAAGGTAAGGGTATATATCAAAAATCAGGGAGCACATCACCAGAAAGTCACCTTTGAACAGGAATATCAGGCTTTTATTAGCAAATATGGGTTTAAGAAGCGAGATGGCTAAAACCTTAATAATTTTTTCTTTACCATGGACTAAAGTACTGTGGCAATAGCAATTATACATTCAAAAATTACAGAGCTTAACATTAAATTCAATCGTGATCAATAACATAATGCTATCCTTTCTTTTAAAAACGATTAGATAAATTTTTATCTGTTTAGATAAAAACAATAGTTCACAAAATAGTAGATTTGAATATACCAACATCTTTAACTGTGAGCAATACATCCATACAGCAAAACTATACTTTAACTTTTGAAAAAAAGGCTTTTGAAAGTTCTCAGTTTGTACATTTATACAAACACTTACTTAAACCGAGGCTTATTGAAGAAAAAATGCGTATTCTGTTAAGGCAGGGTAAGATATCCAAATGGTTTTCGGGAATTGGTCAAGAAGCCATAGCAGTAGGAAGTACATTAGCGATGCATGAAGACGAATACATTTTACCCATGCATCGCAATTTAGGGGTTTTTACTACAAGAAAAGTGCCTTTACACCGCCTGTTTGCTCAGTTCCAAGGTAAACCGATGGGCTTTACCAAAGGAAGGGATAGGTCTTTTCATTTTGGTTCTTCTGAACACAGGCTGGTGGGTATGATCTCTCACCTTGGTCCTCAGTTATCGGTAGCAGATGGTATTGCATTAGCCAATAAACTTTCTGACCAGAAAAAAGCAGTATTGGCATTTTGTGGTGATGGTGCTACTTCAGAAGGAGAATTTCACGAAGCCCTTAATGTAGCAGCTGTGTGGGATTTACCGGTTATTTTTATTATAGAAAATAATGGTTACGGACTTTCTACGCCCAATGAGGAACAGTACAGATGCGAATGGATTGCCGATAAGGGAAATGGCTATGGAATGAAAGCGGTACAAGTAGAAGGGAATAACATTATTGAAGTATACAAGACACTTCAATCCGCTAGGAATTATGTGATTACAGAACAAAAACCTATTTTGGTAGAGGCACTTACTTTTAGAATGCGTGGGCATGAGGAAGCCTCTGGAACAAAATATGTGCCTCAATCACTAATAGACACTTGGGCTGAAAAAGACCCTGTGAGCAATTATGAAACCTTCCTTTTGGCACAAGGAATGATTGAAGCTGAAGAAGTAGAAAGTTTTAAAAATGATTTTAAACAAGAAATTGAAGTTGCTTTACAAAAAGCCTTTTCTGCTCCTAATCCCATAGCTGATATCAATACGGAATATAATGATTTATTTGCGCCGAGTACCTGGTCAGTGCAGCAGCCTATCAGCTCAAAACATCAAAATAAGAGAATGGTAGATGCTATTTCAGAAGGGCTTAAGCAGTCAATGGAGAAGTTTTCCAATTTGGTTTTAATGGGTCAGGACATAGCTGAATATGGTGGTGTTTTTAAAATTACGGAGGGCTTCACAGCAAAATTTGGAAAAGCAAGGGTGAGAAATACACCACTTTGTGAGTCAGCAATAGTGGGTGCAGCGCTTGGGCTTTCGGTAAAAGGCTTTAAGGCAATGGTAGAAATGCAGTTTGCTGATTTTGTTACCTGCGGGTTTAATCAGATTGTAAATAACTTGGCAAAGATTCATTATCGCTGGGGACAAAATGCAGATGTAGTGATTAGAATGCCTACCGGTGCTGGGGTAAAAGCCGGGCCTTTCCATTCCCAATCCAACGAAGCTTGGTTTTTTCATACTCCGGGGCTGAAAATTGTGTATCCTGCTACTCCTTATGCAGCAAAAGGGTTACTCACCGCAGCGATAGAAGAGCCTAATCCTGTAATGTATTTTGAGCACAAAGCTTTGTATCGTGCTATATCAGAAGAAATACCCGAAGATTACTATCACATACCAATTGGTAAAGCGCGAGTTGATAGCCTTGGTGAGGATATTAGCATTATTACCTATGGAATGGGTGTGCATTGGGCAAGAGAAATAATTCAGCAACTGCCCCATATCAGTATAGAGGTAATTGATTTACAAACGCTATTACCTTGGGATAAAGAAACGGTGAAGCAGAGTGTAGAAAAAACCAATAAAGTTTTGGTTTGTAATGAAGATACTCTTACCGGTAGTATCGCCTCAGAAATTGCTGCCTGGATTGCAGAAAACTGTTTTGAGCATTTAGATGCGCCTGTAATGCGAGAAGGCAGTTTGGATACGCCGGTACCTTTTGCAGGAAACTTAGAAGCTGTTTTCTTACCTCAGCAACGAATTAAGGAAAAGGTAGAAAGATTATTTAATTACTGAAGTGAGTAAGGTCATAAAATAGAGTTCAATCGTAAAATGAAAAAACTTTCAACCTATTACGATACAGGTATTTATCATATAGG